>JABUSX010000163.1 GCA_021442545.1 Eubacterium sp.
GGACCGTCCCATGGCTCCATCATAGTTGCATAGTAATGGTAGAAATCCCTCTTTTCCTTTTCCATATGAACATTGTTTTTCCACGGCTCAGGGATCATCATCATGACGGCAAGCGGAAGAGGTATACCGTTCATCATGAAAAATTCAAGGGTGTTATCCAGCATGGCAGAATCAGATCCTGTCTTGTGAATGACAGGAAAGATCTTGTCCGCATCCTTTTCAAGCTCCGGGCTGAACAGGGTTTCCTCCCGCGCGAGCATACGGTCATAGTTGCCGCGGATGGTATTGATCTCACCGTTATGAGCGATCAGACGGTACGGATGAGCCCGCTCCCAGGACGGTGTCGTATTCGTTGAAAAACGGGAGTGTACCATGGCAACCGCCGTTTCATACTCTCTGCTCTGAAGATCGGTATAAAATCTTCTCAGCTGGCCGACAAGAAACATGCCCTTGTATACAATGGTTCTTGAAGAAAGAGATGTAATATAGGTATCCTCCGTGCTCTGCTCAAATTCTCTTCGGCAGACATAGAGCCTGCGGTCAAAATCCAGACCCTTTTTCGTATCCTCCGGTCTTGCCACAAAACACTGAAAAAAGCGGGGCATACAGTCCAAGGCAGTCTTTCCCAGAATTTCCGGAGATGTCGGCACCTCCCTCCATCCCAGAAGAGAAAGCCCGTTTTTTTCACATATAACCTGAAAAAGGCGCATGGAAAGCGTGCGTTTCCTCACATCCTGTGGAAGGAAAAACATACCGATGCCGTAATCCCCTTCCTCTCCTACAGAAATATCGGCATCAGATGCCGCCTTTTGGAAAAAACGATGCGAAATCTGAAGAAGAATACCGACACCGTCACCGACTTCTCCTGTAGCATCCTTGCCTGCTCTGTGTTCCAGCTTTTCTACTATACTCAAAGCATCATCCAGAGTACGGTATTCCTTCCGGCCGTCAATGTTTACGACCATACCGATCCCGCAGGCATCATGCTCCTCATGCATCAGCTTATACTGTTTACTCATATTCCGACTCAAACTCATAACCCATCACCACTACACTTCTTAAAGGATATGCACAGCAAGTACTCCTAAAACAACCGTTTATCCGTATCTGTATTGCAGAAACATTCAATTTGTTTCTCTGTAACCTCTATGAGATACAAAAATGAAGAAAAAGTACTGACTCACAACGGTTTACATTATAAAACCTTGACACAAAGAAAATAAAATACTTATAATTTCGTAATAATGATACCAAAAAGGTATATTAAGAGAGGGAAGTTACAGACTATGGATCTGAGACAGATACGCTATTTCATTACCGTAGCAGATGAAGGGAATATCACGAAAGCTGCACAGAAACTGCATTTATCACAGCCTCCGCTCAGCCGTGCGCTTATGGATCTCGAGGAGGAGCTGGGCTGTGAGCTTATGATCCGGGGAAAACGGCGCATAACACTGACACCGGAAGGACTTGCACTCAAAAGACGCGGTGAACAGCTTCTCTCCCTTGCTGATATGACAAAAAGTGAATTAAGCGAAATGAAAAAAGGAATCAGCGGAACTCTTTACCTGGGACACGTAGACAGCAACGGACCCTCACTTGCAGCCGCATGGATCGAATCTTTTAAAAAAGATTATCCAAACGTCAGCTACAATCTCTGGTGCGGAACCGTAGACGATCTGACCGACCGCTTAAAAGCCGGCCTCATAGACCTTGCAATAACCATGAGCCCTTCAAGCAGCGATCTCCTCGACGGAATCCCCGTTTATTCCGAAAACTGGGTAGCGATCATACCGGGCGCTCATACTCTCGGTAAATCAAAAAAAACCTATGTGACATTGCCGGAGCTGATTGAAAACGATCTGATCATCTCATCAAGACGCTCCAGAGAAGAAGAAATAAGAGGATGGTTTCAGGACATAGACAAGGAGCCACATTTTATCGTAAAAGCATCACATTCATCAAATGCAGTAAGACTCGTGGAACATGAGATCGGTATTGCCCTGTTTCCCGCATCCGTAGCAAAAAGCATCCCTTCTGAAACGGACGTTATCATTAAAAAGATATCACCTGCAAAAACAGTGGATTACAGACTTTCCTGGGATAACGAAAAACATCCGAATGCACTTGCTGCAAAGTTTATCGAACACGTAAAAACATTGTATAAGAACACGTAAAAATATAGTATAGCAGACGATATAAACCCGAAAAAATCAAACATACGCAACTCCGGTATTTACAAGGGATACGAAAAAACGGTCTGCTGATCATTCAGCAGACCGCTACCGAGGCGCCGACCGGATTTGAACCGGTGGATACTGGTGTTGCAGACCATTGCCTTACCACTTGGCTA
>JABUSX010000056.1 GCA_021442545.1 Eubacterium sp.
GCATATGACCGGAAAAACGGGAAAGAAAATGAAGTTCTTTCCGCTGCCGCTCCGGAACTTCCCTGGGATCCGCCGAAACAACCGCAGGAGACAGAGGGAAGCGGAACTTTGTCTGCAGGAGAACCGGCCGGACGAAAGACGGTTCCCGGTGAGGACATGCCCGGAAAAATACCTGTGTCTGCAAAAGAAACAGGTGAAAACGGGACGGCCGGTTCGGAAAAAACGTCCGGCAGTTCCCGTAAATCCGGAAAATCGAGGAAGGATGACGAGGGCACGAGGCCTGCAGACCTTCTGTACGGAAGAAATTTTGAAGGAGACAGCACGGAGATCGCTCAGCTGGATGAAGCAAGCGGAAATGTGATCATACGGGGACAGATCCTTTCGGCAGAGGGGCGTGAACTGCGTAATGAAAAGAGACTTCTGAGTGTGTCGCTCACGGATTTTACGGATACGATCCGCGTAAAGATCTTTTCCTCTTCAGAAGAAGGGGAAGAACTTGAAAGTGCTTTGAAGAAAGGTACTTTCATACGTGTACAGGGGCATCCTTCCTTCGATGTCTATGACCGGGAACTGGTCTTTTCAGGTGTCCGGGGCATCCGAAAATTCAGTGATTTCCGCGAACGGAAGCAGGATACGGCAGAGGTCCGCCGTGTGGAACTGCATTGTCATACCAAAATGAGCGATATGGACGGGGTGGCCGAGGCCGGTGATCTGATTGCACGTGCGTATGAATGGGGCCATCCGGCGATCGCGATCACGGATCATGCTGTCGTTCAGGCATTTCCGGATGCCAATAAGGCCATGAAGAAGCTGGATGCAGCCTTCCGGAAGGCCTACGAGGAAGAACATCCGGAAATACCTTCTTCCGAGATCAGAAAGGTCTCTTCACCTTTTAAGGTGATCTACGGATGCGAAGCTTATCTGGTTGATGATCTGCGGGGCGTTGCCGTTCATGAGAGGGGCCAGCTGCTTCGGGATTCCTACGTCGTTTTTGATATTGAGACAACAGGTCTTTCAAACCAGACCTGTCACATCATAGAGATCGGAGCCGTCCGTGTCGCGGACGGAGAGGTTCGTGACCGCTTTTCCATGTTTGTCAACCCCGGTGTGCCGATCCCCTTCCATATTGAGCAGCTGACCGGTATTTCGGATGCAATGGTGGAAGATGCGCCGCCGATCGAAGAAGTGCTTCCTGCTTTTCTGGAATTCTGCGGTGATGATGCACTGGTCGCCCACAATGCGGATTTCGATGTCGGTTTCATACGGAAAGCCTGCGAGGATCAGGGGATCCATCGCGTTTTCACCCGCGTCGATACCCTTGCGATCGCACACTTTCTTCTTCCTCAGCTTTCCAGATTTACGCTGGACCGTGTTGCAAAAGCTCTGGAAGTACATCTGGGGAGCCATCACCGTGCGGTGGATGATGCAGCCTGTACGGCGGATATTTTCGTAAAATTCATCGGCATGCTGGAAGAAAGGGGCATCGTCAGTCTGAAGGGACTGAATGAAGAGGCTGCGATCACACCTCATGCCGTTTCGCGCCTGAGAGAGACCCATGCGGTGCTCCTTGCGATGAACGAGACAGGACGGGTGAATCTTTACCGGCTTATTTCCGAAGCACATCTGCACTATATCAAGGGTCGTGCCAAGTTTCCGAAGAGCCTGATCCGGAAATATCATGAGGGTATTCTTGTCGGCTCAGCCTGTATGGACGGAGAAATATACCAGGCTCTGCTTTCAGGCGCTTCGGAAGAGGAACTTGCACAGGCGGTATCCTTCTATGATTACCTGGAAGTCCAGCCGGTGGGAAATGCCTCCCATCTGATAGCGAACGAGAAGGAAGAAGCGATCAGGGATGAGGAGGATCTGCGGAAAATGATCCGTCGGATCGTGAAGCTGGGCGAACAGTTTAAAAAACCGGTTGCCGCAACGGGGGATGTGCATTATCTGGATCCCGGAGACGTGGAATACCGGCGGATCTGCAAGGAAGGAAAGATCCACAGAGACAGGGACGAATACGATCAGAACGCGTTTTATTTCCGGACGACAGACGAGATGCTGGAAGAGTTTTCTTTTCTCGGGGAGAAGAAGGCGTGGGAGATCGTCGTGGAAAATCCGCGCCGGATCGCGGAAAAAATTGAAAAAATCAGTCCGATACGGGACGGAAAATTCCCGCCCGTAATCGAAAATTCCGATAAAACACTGCGGGAGATCTGTGAAACAAAAGCACATGAACTTTACGGACCGGAGCTGCCGGAGATCGTATCGGCGCGCCTGGATAAAGAACTGAACTCGATTATCTCCAACGGCTATGCGGTTCTGTATATCATTGCACAGAAGCTTGT
>JABUSX010000370.1 GCA_021442545.1 Eubacterium sp.
TTCATTTTCTTTCCCGTTGTTCCGGTCATATGCCGGGACAGTCTGACCGAATCCGGCCATGTCGGAAAACGCCTCTGCTTCTCCGTTTCCTGTCCTGTCGAGGAACTTCTGCGCCCTTTCCCTGAGACGCCTCTCTTCCTTATTTTCCGTATGCTTTCCGGCCGCCTCAGCTTTCTTCCAGCCAAGTGTGATCCGGACATCCATGCGGCATCGTTCTTTGAAGACCATGTCCAGATAGTCCTGCAGTTCCCTTTCCTTTTCCCTGGCAATCACCGAATCTTCCAGAAGGACCTCGATACGATCCTTCTCCGGGAAAGAAAACTCCGCTTTTTCAAGCATATAAAACAGCAGGATATCTTTCATCCTGCATTCTGTCTTCATACTCGTAAAATACACTTCAAAGAGACGTTCCGGACTGTACTGCGCGGAAAGACGGAAATCCTCGAAGATTTCCACCGACAGATCCGTTCCCCGGAACAGCTGGGTCTGAATCTCTTTTTCAAGTGCATAGATCAGCTGTTTCCGGATCCAGCTGCGGCCGGTCAGGAAGATGTGCAGACAATTTCTGCTTCTGTCAAGGGCGATCTTCGTGATCTGCGCATCAGAAAGATACTGCTGCAGGTCTCCCTGCAGCTTCAGATGCGGAAGTACTTCTCCGATCGGTTTTCCGGGGTTCACTTCTCCCAATGCTCCAATTCCTCCCGCAGAGCCGAAAGCAGCTGTCCTTCCGGCATTTTCCGGACAATTTCTCCCTTTCGGATCAGAATACCCTCGCCGTCTCCTCCGGCGATTCCGATATCTGCTTCCCGGGCTTCTCCCGGTCCGTTTACGGCACAGCCCATGACCGCCACCTTCAGATCAAGCGGCATATCCTTCACCATCTCCGTCACCTGCTCCGCCAGGGAGATCAGGTCGATCCTTGTTCTGCCGCAGGTCGGACACGAAACAACTTCAATACCGTTCCTGCGCAGCCCCGCGGCACGCAGGATACTCTTTGCCGCCCGGATCTCTTCAACCGGATCTCCGGTCAGTGACACCCGGATCGTACTGCCGATTCCTTCGTGCAGCAGGATCCCGAGACCGACTGCCGATTTTATGGTTCCTTCATACGGCGTGCCGGCTTCGGTGACCCCTATATGCTGGGGATAATCGGTCTGTTCTGCCAGAATTTCACAGGCTTTCACACAAAGCTGCACATCCGAAGATTTGATACTCACAACAATGTCGGAAAAACCTTCTTCTTCGAGAATCTCTGCCTGGCGAACGGCACTTTCGGCAAGCCCTTCTGCCGTGACTCCTCCGTACTTCTGAAGCAGGCTTTTCTCCAGAGATCCGCTGTTGACCCCGATCCGGATCGGAATACCGTGCTGCTTTGCCGCTTCCGCAACCGCACGCACCTTTTCCCGGCTGCCGATATTTCCCGGATTGATCCTTACCTTATCCACACCGCTTTCGATCGCGGAGAGTGCCAGACGATAATCAAAATGAATATCGGCAACCAGCGGGATCGTGATTTCTTTTTTTATCACCCGCAGAGCTTCTGCCGCGCGCAGATCCGGAACGGCACAGCGTACGATCTCGCAGCCCTCATCTGTCAGCGCACGGATCTGAGAGATCGTGGCCTCCGTATCTTCTGTTCTCGTATTCGTCATAGACTGAATCCGGACAGGCTCTTTGCCGCCTATCCGGATTCCGCCGATGGTTACGGTTCTTGTCAGCCGAAGCGACATAGATCTTTCACCTCAAATTCATATGTTTCAACAACTACTTCTGAACACGCTTATACGTACAGAAGGTGAATGACATATCAAAGCAGGTCTGCTCTTCTCCCTCTTCTGTCAGTTCCCATTCGGGCATACTGTCCAGATCCGGGAAAAACGCATCCGCCTGATACACATAATCAACTCTCGTCACATAAACCGTATCACAGAGCGGAAGCAGAAGCCGGTAAATCTCGGCTCCTCCGATAACATAAACCCTGTCCGGATCCATATCGGAAAGCAAGCCCTCCAGCTCTTCCACACTGTGCACAACGGCCGCCCCTTTTACCTTAAGACCGGCATCCCGGGACAGAACAATGTTGTCGCGGTCTGAAAGCGGACGTCCGCCCGGAAGGCTTTCCAGTGTCTTCCGCCCCATGACCACTACATTATCCGTTGTTTTTTCACGGAAAAACCTCATGTCCGACGGGATGTGAACCAGCAGTCCGTTTCGGAAGCCGATTCCCCAGTTCCGGTCGGCATTAACGATCGCGCGCAAATGCTCAGCCCTGCTCGCCGGCTACTTCTGCATCAACTGCCTGTGCTTCTTCGACAGCTGCCGCAGCCGCAGCCGCATCGGCC
>JABUSX010000032.1 GCA_021442545.1 Eubacterium sp.
GTTCCGAGACTCATGATCACCGTATCAACATCGATCTCAAATTCCGAACCTTCGATCGGAACGGGGCGGCGTCTTCCGGAAGCATCCGGCTCACCAAGCCCCATGCGGATGCAGCGCATTCCCTTTACCCAGCCGGTTTCTTCATCAACAAGGATTTCCGTCGGATTGCAGAGCAGGTTGAAAATAATGCCTTCTTCTTTTGCATGATGCACTTCTTCGGCACGGGCAGGCAGCTCCGCCTCACTCCGGCGGTACACGATATGCACTTCTGCACCGAGACGCAGAGCCGTTCTTGCCGCGTCCATGGCAACGTTTCCGCCGCCGACGACCGCAACTTTTTTCCCGGTATGGATCGGCGTGTCGTAATCCTCACGGAACGCCTTCATCAGATTGTTTCTGGTCAGATATTCATTTGCGGAGAAGACGCCCAGTGCGCTTTCACCCGGAATTCCCATGAACATCGGAAGTCCCGCACCGGAACCGATGAAGACGGCTTCAAAACCTTCCTTATCCATCAGATCATCGATCGTAACGGATTTGCCGATTACAACGTTTTTCTCGATCTTTACGCCGAGCGATTCAACGTTTTCGATCTCTTTGTCCACGACTGCGGACTTCGGAAGACGGAATTCCGGTATTCCGTAGGCCAGCACGCCGCCGGATTTGTGCAGAGCTTCAAAGATCGTAACATCGTAACCCCAGTGTGCCAGGTCTCCTGCACAGGTCAGACCGGCCGGGCCCGCACCGATAATAGCGACCTTGTGTCCGTTCTTCTCCCTGGGCTGCAGAGGTCTGATACCGTCCTGACGGGCACGGTCCGCCGCAAAACGCTCCAGTTTTCCGATCGAAACGGCTTCTCCCTTGATTCCGCGGATACAGCGTTCTTCACACTGCGTCTCCTGCGGGCAGACACGGCCGCAGACGGCCGGCAGAGCACTCGACTCTGTAAGGATCTCATAGGCTTTCTTAAAATCGCCTTCTTTGATTCCGGAAATAAAGCCCGGAATATTAATGCCGACCGGGCAGCCGGCGACACATTTCGCATTTTTGCAGTTCAGACACCGGGAAGCCTCGGCCATTGCTTCTTCTTCGTTATAACCGTAGCAGACCTCATCGAAATTCTTCGCACGGGCAGCCGCATCCTGTTCTCTGACCGGAATTTTTTTCAAAACGTTCACTTCCATCACGCGTCAGCCTCCTTTCCGCTGCCTTCCTGTTTCTGATCCGCACTGTCGCTGCAGTTTCCGCAGTTTCCGGAATGGGTCTCACCCTCCTGCAGTTTCAGCATGGCACGTCCTTCTTCCGTCTTATACATCTGAAGACGTTTCATGGCCTGATCAAAATCGACCTGATGGCCGTCGAACTCCGGACCGTCCACACAGGCAAATTTCACTTCGCCGCCGACGAGAAGACGGCAGGCACCGCACATGCCGGTTCCGTCTACCATGACCGGGTTCATCGAAACGATCGTCGGGATCCCGAGCTTCTTCGTCAGCAGGCTGACAAATTTCATCATGATCATCGGGCCGATCGCAACGCAGTGGTCATAGCTGTGGCCTTCTGCGATAAGGTCTTCCAGACATTTCGTGACCATGCCTTCTCTTCCGTAGGAACCGTCATCCGTTGTGATATGAAGATTGCAGACCTCGGAAAATTCCTTTTCCAGAATAACCAGATCCTTTGTTTTGGCTCCGATAATGGCATCGGCTTTGACACCGTGCTCATACAGCCACTTGACCTGCGGATAAACCGGTGCGGTACCGACACCGCCGGCAATGAAGATGATTTTTTTCTTTTTCAGTTCTTCTTCCGAAAGCTCTGTCAGGTCGGACGGGCGTCCGAGCGGTCCGACGATATCCATAAAGTGATCGCCTTCTTTGAGCTCCGCCATCTTCGTCGTCGATGCGCCGACCGGCTGGAAGACGATTGTGATCGTACCCTTTTCCCGATCATAATCACAGATCGTCAGCGGAATCCTCTCTCCTTCTTCCTCGTTCTTGACAATCAGAAACTGTCCGGGCTCGCAGCGCTGCGCCACCCGGGGCGCCTCAACGACCATACGGTAAATATTTGCCGCAGGTTTATCTGCAGATAAAATTCGGTACATAAGCCATCCTTTCTTTTGAAATGCTGTTTAATGATCTGATCATGTGATCCTGTCTTTGCTGTCGGATATTTTCCGTTTTTACACAAATCTCCGTTTTTACACAAACCTCCGTTTTACGCACATCGTCTGTGTTGTTTTCGGACTTTTCTGATTCTATTTCAGATTATTTGAATTGTCAACAAAGGCATAAAATCCGTCATTCTGTATCCATCTGTCTGCC
>JABUSX010000170.1 GCA_021442545.1 Eubacterium sp.
AAATCAAACTTCTTAAAGGGGCGTAAAAGCCCCGTCGAAGCTCCCACTTCTGCAAGTGGGGGTAGTTCACTGGAGGTATCACAATGAAAGCAATGACACCAAAGGAAAGAATCGATGCAGTGATCAATCATAAGCCAACAGACCGTACACCTTTTTCGGTGGTTGACGGCGGAGCATGGATCGCAAAAAGAGAAGGTATATCGTATCGTGAACTTTACGGCAGAGAAGACAGCGGAGCGGGATCGATCGTAAAATGGCTTGACGAAATCGACAGCGATATGATAAGCGCGGTTTCAGGTGTATTTACCGCATGCCTGAATGCATTCGGCTGCCCGATCAGCATTGACAGGATCGGAGGATCTATCGATACCGGCTCTGTACTTACAGATCCGGAAGATGAGATTCCGAAACTCAGCAAAGAGACTATCCGGGAAACTCTTCTTGCCAATGAATTTGTCAGAAATATGATAAATCAGACAAGAAACATCAAATCACTGGTGGGAGACCGGAAATATCTGTTTGCAGATATCGCAGGCCCTTTCACTATGGCTGCTGTCATGTCAGGAACGAGTGATTTTGTTGAAAAGAAAAACTGACGTTCTATAAATATTTCTTTACCCATGTCTGCGGTGCATCAGGAAGCCGTACGGAAAAATTGCGTGAATGTGGTGTAAACCTGTTCTCCATGGATTATCTCGTGGATCTTGAAAATGCAATAGATACAGCTGAAGGTAAAATGACGATCATGGGAAATATAAATCCCTCCGGAGAGCTTCTTACCGGCACACCGGATGAAGTGTACAAAGAGGCCTGTGAGCGATTAAAAACGGCACAGGGACATTCATATATTCTGGCACCCGGATGTGATTTGGGAGCAGATACTCCGCTGGAAAATATAAAAATGCTCTCTAAGGCCTGTAAGACCGTAACAAATATTTGATAATGATGATTCCGGTGTTTTTTGAACCGGTAAAATTACAGCGGATATGCAGATACCCCGAGCCACGGGAGCATGGCGCTCACAGCCTGCGGACAGGCAGTATGGGAGAAGCTGGAATACAGCGGAAATTGAAAAATAATGATTGATGAAAGAAGAAGGACTTCGGATTCCTGGGAATCTCCGGTCCTTCTTCTTTCAGAAAGCTGCAGATATTTCACAGCTCCCTTTGTATCGATCGTTTTATTTCTATAGCGGTCGTTTTACTAGTTCTGTAATATGGATTTTTCATCTCACTTTATTTGTGATAAAGCTGTGTACCTTCGTACTGGGGTTCACAGGTCATGTTGATTCCGATCTTTTTGCAGATATCCATGTCGATCTGGGAGAGAATGACGCTGCAATGAGCTTCAAGCCCCTTCAGTCTGTCAAGGTGGTCAAGAGCACGGCGGGCATTTTCATCTGAGGTGGCTGCCACGGAAAGGGCAATAAGAAGTTCGTTCAGATGCAGGAGAGAACGTTCATCGCTGCCGAGGAAACGTCTTTTTGTGACCATAATCGGTTCGATTACGGAAGGCGACAGCAGCTTGATTTCCTGATCAATACCGGCCAGATATTTCATTGCCTTTATCAGCATGGAAGAAGAAGCGCCGAGAAGGTGTGATGTCTTTCCGGCGATGATCGTGCCGTCCGCCATTTCGATCGCAGCCGCGGGCTGGCCGGTCTGCTGGGCTTTTACATTAGCGGCCGCAACACAGGGACGATCCGAAATCGTAAGCCCGGCCTGCTTCATCAGAAGCTCCAGTTTATAGACGGGGGCGTCATCGCAATTTCCTTTGCGTCTGTCGCATAAAACCTGGTAGTAGCGGCGGAGAATCTCCTGCTCGGATGCCTTCCGGACAGCCTCATCGTCTGAAATGCAGAAACCGACCATGTTGACACCCATATCCGTAGGCGATTTATAAAAAGAGGATCCGAAGATCTGTTTGAAAATGGCATCCAGCACGCGGAAAATTTCAACGTCCCGGTTGTAGTTTACACAGGTTTTTCCGTATGCCTCCAGATGGTACGGATCGATCATATTCACATCGTTCAGATCGGCAGTGGCTGCTTCATAAGCCAGGTTCACGGGATGTGAGAGAGGAAGATTCCAGACCGGGAAGGTCTCGAATTTGGCATATCCGGCAGAAACGCCGCGTTTATGTTCATGATAGAGCTGTGAAAGGCAGGTGGCCATCTTGCCGCTTCCCGGTCCCGGAGCGGTAACGACAACAAGAGGACGTGTTGTCTGGATGTAATCGTTTCTGCCGTAGCCGTCGTCACTGACGATGAGCTTCAGATCTGAAGGATACCCTTTGATAGGATAGTGTCTGTATACCTT
>JABUSX010000326.1 GCA_021442545.1 Eubacterium sp.
TGCTGTGGTAGCTGCAAAGGTGTCCTTTACAATCATCCTGACAATGCCAAAGTCTGAAGATTCAGCCACTGACAGTGCTTCCTGACGGGAATCTGTTCATCAATGTTGTTCTGGAGAAGATCGTGGAGAACGTAAAACCGGAGATCGAGAAGCGGAACAAAGAACAGATGCGATTCAGCAGGATGGATCGATACCAGCAGAAGGAACACAGGAGCGTGCTGCGGATAAGGAAGGGGGTGCTGCATCATGACCCCGTTTCTTATGATCGCCGGTATCGTCCTCTGCATCTGCTTTTCCGCCTTTTTCTCTGCATCGGAAATGGCTTTTTCCTCCTGCAACCGGCTGCGGCTGGAAAAAATGGGAGAGGACGGAAATAAGAATGCTTCTCTTGCACACCGACTCGTACAGAAATACGATGACCTTCTCGGTACGATCCTGATCGGCAACAATCTTGTGAATGTTGCGGCCTCTTCCCTGGCTTCCGTTGTCGTGATCCTCCTGACCGGAGGAGAAACATACACATGGGTCGCTACGGTGATCATCACGATCTCCGTCATCATCTTCGGGGAAACCATTCCGAAGATTCTGGCAAAAAAGAACGCGACAAAATTCTCCGTCTTTTCGGCTCCGGTACTCCGGATTCTGATGATCATTCTGACACCGCTTGTCCGCCTGGTCGTGTGGCTGATCAATCTGATCACGCGGAATATGAAGCCTGACAAGGATGAAAAAAGCGAAGAAGCCGTGGAGGAGCTGCAGTCGATCATCGATACGGCAAAGGAAGAATCCGTCCTCAATGAAGAAGAGACCGAGCTGGTCAAGGCGGCCATCGATTTTTCGGAAATATCCGCACGCGATGTCATGACTTCCCGCGTGGATATGGAAGCCATCGACATTGAAGACGACCGGGAAAAGATCCTGAAGCAGCTTTCCGAAACAAAATTTACCCGTCTCCCTGTTTATGAAGGACGCACGGAAAATATCATCGGCATTCTGCATATGAATATTTTTCTGAAGACCATGATCCTGAATCCGAACGTGGAGATCCGCAAACTGCTGCGGCAGCCCTGCTACGTGTATCAGACAACGAAACTGCCGGCGGTTCTGAACCAGATGAAGAAAACCAGCCAGCATCTGGCGGTCGTGACAGGCGAATTCGGAGATACGGTCGGTGTGATCTCGCTGGAAGATGTCATGGAAGAGATCGTCGGTGAGATCTGGGACGAGAGCGATACCGTGGAAGAAGAAGCCGTGAAACGAAAGGACGGAAGTTTCGAGATCGACGGCGAAATGACGCTGGAAGACCTGCGGGAACTTCTGAATCTGAAAAAGGATGCGATCGATGCGGAAAGCACCACGGTAAGCGGATGGACCATTGAACGCTTCGGGGAATATCCGAAGCCCGGCGATACCTTTGAAGAAGAGGGGATCCTGGAGGTGACCGTGCTCGAGGCAGACAGCCGCAGAGTCGATAAGGTTCTGATCCGGAAGAAATCGACTGACGAAGAAAATGTGAAGAAAAATAAGAAGCGGGACAAAAAACCATCCGGATCACCGGGGCAGATTTGAAACAGACTGCAGGAAGAACAGAAGGTATAAGAAGAGGTGATATTGTTTTGAGATTGGATAAATATCTGAAAGTTTCCCGCCTGATCAAGAGGCGGACGGTGGCTAACGAAGCCTGTGATGCAGGGCGTGTATTTCTGAACGGAAAAACGGCCCGGGCGTCGGCTCCGGTCAAAGCCGGAGACGTGATCGAGATCCAGTTCGGTACACGCATGGTGAAAGTGGAAGTCCTGGATGTGCAGGAAACCGTAAAAAAAGACGAAGCGAAGGAATTGTTCCGTTATCTGTGAAGCAGTAATCGGAATAAGCGGATAAGGATGGAACGATCCGGAAACGGTGGCCCGGAAAAGGGGAAACCCGGAAGGGGAAATCCGGAAACCGTGATATCCGGAAGAGAAAATCCGGAATCGGCGGATCATGAAAAAAGGGGAGTAAACATGCGTCGAAAAGGGGGAGCCTTAAAGTGGCTGCTGGTGTTTGTCATTCTGGCAATGCTCATCACGATGATTGCGGGGTTCAAGATGAAGACCCGTCTGTCGGAGGGCGCGGCGCAGATCGAAAAACTGCAGCAGCAGACGGATGAGGAAAACCGCAGAGCGGAAGAGCTGAAGGAAATGGAAGACTACGTGAAAAGCGATGAATATCTGAAGCAGATCGCCAAAGATAAGCTGGGACTCATCGACAGCAACGAGATCATATTCAAGGAATCGAAAGAGTAAACGGTGAAAGCTCCGGATATGCAGGCGAAG
>JABUSX010000085.1 GCA_021442545.1 Eubacterium sp.
TTATGCCTCAGCCTTCGGCTCTGCCTTGGTTTCTTCTGCTTCAGGCTTTTCCTGCTCTTCTTCTACCTTCGGAACATAACCCGGATGTGTGCTGGCCCAGAGACGCTCTGCGTACGGTGCCCAGTCTTTCGCGTACTGGTCACATTTCTCACAAAGATGATCGACTTCTTCCGGATCCGTCATATCCGTGCTGTGTGCACCGGATCTTTTTACAAGCTCACGCAGTCTCTTCGGATTCTCCAGCATCGGGCAGGGACGGAGATAGTTCTCGTTGAACGGCTGTGCTGCCTGATATTCTTTGAAAAGAGGCTGCTGCAGGCATTCCGCAAGGGACTTTTCATGAATGTTTGCACTGGAATAATGAATGAAAACGCAGGGCTCAACATCCCCGTTGGGATTGATGTGGCAGTAATGCTTTCCGCCTGCGATACATCCGTTGACGAACTCACCGTCATTCTGGAAGTCGAGAAGGAAGATCGGCTTTCCGCCTGACCATCCGCGGACCTCACGAATACGATGATATACATATTCTCTCTGTTCCGGTGTCAGAACCAGATCCGTACCGGTGTCATTTCCGACCGGCATGAAGTGGAAGTACCAGGAGAACAGAACGCCCTTTTCGATGAGGAAATCCAGGAACTCATCACTTGTAACAGCCTTGTAGTTCTGGCTGGTGTAGCAGATCGATGTGCCATAGGGCAGTTTGTTCTCGCGAAGCAGATCCATGGCATTCATGACCTTCTGGAAAACACCTTCTCCGCGGCGTCCGTCGGTCGCACCTTCAAGGCCTTCGATACTCATGGAAAGAACCACATTCTTCACTTCGCGCAGGTCATCACAGAACTGCTGGTCAACAAGTGTTCCGTTTGTGAAGATGATGAAACCGCAGTCCTGATGTTCGCGTGCAAGACGGATAACATCTTTTTTACGGACAAGCGGTTCGCCGCCGGTCATAACATAACCGCGGATCCCGAGTGCCTTACCCTGTGAAACCAGGCTGTTCATATCTTCGTAGCTCATGTTGAGCTGACGGCTGTATTCGGAAGCCCAGCAGCCGATGCAATGAAGGTTGCATGCGCTTGTCGGGTCAAAAAGGATAACATAGGGAACACTGCATCCGAGTTCTTTAGCTGTCTCTTTCGTCTCTTTGAAACCGCAGTAGCCGGCTTCAAAACCAAGAGAAAGGAACAGACCTTTAACGACCTGCGGATCAACGCGGTCCAGCAGACCATCGAAATACTGTTTATACTTTCCGCCTTCACTGAACGAAGCACGAAGCTGATCAAAAGCTGTCGGTGCCCACACATCTCCTAAAAATTTCTCAGCCAGGTTGATAACCTTGACATAGCTGTTTTTCTCTCTGTTTTTGATAACATAATCCATTGCCAGGGAGAAAGCCTGCTTCTGCGCTGCTTTTACCAGTTTGTTTTTTGCCATTCCAATTCCCTCACTTTTGCGGACACTCACCGCATCATGTTTTTATTTCCAATACGTCATTATAATTTGAAATACCGAATTGTCGAGTAAAACTTTTTTTTATTTTTGGGACAGAATCGAATGGACGTTAAAAACTTGGACACTTTTCTCTTTCTGTACCCGAAACTGGCCGTTTCTCAATCCCGCCGAAAATACAGTACTGCAGCAAATCTTATTTACACGGAAAGATTCTGATTTTCCGTATTTTCGATAACCGTTTCGACGGCCTGTTCTCTGTTTGTTTCAGAATCGGAAATAATAACGGATCCGTTTCTGCTCTTTATACGTTCATATTCTTCAAGAGCCAGTTCCTGCGTCAGTGTACGCACCTTTCCCCCACTGCGCGACACGGCAACCGTCAGGCTCAGAAGCAGCGTCAATGTGAACACAAATCCCGCAAAAAAGATCAGGTTCATGACGCTGTAAATGCCTACAAAATCTGCGATCTTCTGAAGAAGTCCCGGCACCATAAGAAGAACCAGCAGAATTATATCCAGGATCACCCACATCAGGGCATACCGAAGCTCCAGCGTTTTTCTGCGTATCATGTTGAGCAGAATAAGCAGGGCTGCCACAAGAATTATAAGGATCAGAATGCCCACGCGAACCGTCATCCGATTATCACCTTTCTGTTTCTGCTGCCGGCGTTCAGCTTTTCCCCGGAGCGCCGATGTATATACAGCCGGAACGATACTTTTCATTCCCGGCACTCAGCGGTCTGTTTACGTAAGTATTATTTATTACCTGCGTTTCCCGCACTGCTTACCTTCGTTTTCCAGCACCGCGGAGCGACGCCATCAGTACGGCCATGGTTACCTTAACCATATAGT
>JABUSX010000115.1 GCA_021442545.1 Eubacterium sp.
CTGATGGGTTCCAACATGCAGCGTCAGGCGGTTCCGCTTCTGTTTACGGAAGCGCCCGTGGTCGGAACCGGTATCGAAGAGAAGGCCGCGGCCGACTCCGGTATCTGCATCATCGCCGAGAAATCCGGAACCGTTACCTATTCGTCTGCCCGTGAGATCCGCGTGGACAATGAGGACGGAACGAAGAGCGTATACCGCGTTTCCAAGTTTTCGAGAAGCAACCAGAGCAACTGCTACAACCAGAGACCGATCGTCTTCAAGGGTGATCACATCCGTGCGGGTGAAGTGATTGCAGACGGTCCGTCCACGGCAGGCGGCGAGCTGGCTCTGGGCAAGAATCCGCTGATCGGATTCATGACCTGGGAGGGCTATAACTATGAAGATGCTGTCCTGATCAGCGAACGTCTGGTGCAGGATGATGTATATACCTCGATCCACATCGAGGAATATGAATGTGAGGCACGGGATACCAAGCTCGGGCCGGAAGAGATCACGAAGGACGTGCCCGGTGTCGGTGACGATGCCCTGAAGGATCTGGATGAGCGCGGTATCATCCGGATCGGCGCAGAAGTCCGTGCCGGAGATATCCTGGTCGGAAAGGTCACGCCGAAGGGCGAAACCGAACTGACGGCAGAGGAACGTCTGCTGCGTGCGATCTTCGGTGAAAAGGCCAGAGAAGTCCGGGATACGTCGCTGAAGGTTCCGCACGGTGAGTACGGAATCGTGGTCGATGCTCATGTCTTCACAAGAGAAAACGGCGACGAGCTGCCGCCCGGCGTAAACGAAGCGGTCCGCATCTACGTTGCTCAGAAGAGAAAGATCTCCATCGGTGACAAGATGGCCGGCCGTCACGGAAACAAGGGTGTTGTTTCCCGCGTGCTTCCGGTGGAAGATATGCCGTATCTGCCGAACGGACGTCCGCTCGATATCGTGCTGAATCCGCTTGGCGTGCCGTCCCGTATGAATATCGGACAGGTTCTGGAGATCCATCTGAGCCTTGCTTCGATGGCACTTGGCTTCAACATCTCCACACCGGTCTTTGACGGTGCAAACGAAGTGGACATTGCCGATACACTGGAACTGGCAAACGATTATGTCAATTCCGAGTGGGATGAGTTCTATGAGAAGTACAAGGATACCCTGCTTCCCGAAGTCATGGACTATCTGGATAAGAACCGTGATCACCGCGAACTCTGGAAGGGTGTTCCGATCTCCCGCGACGGAAAGATCCAGCTGCGCGACGGACGTACCGGTGAATACTTCGACGGACCTACGACAATCGGGCACATGCACTACCTGAAGCTGCATCACCTCGTAGACGATAAGATCCATGCACGTTCCACGGGCCCCTACTCACTGGTCACACAGCAGCCGCTCGGCGGCAAGGCCCAGTTCGGCGGACAGCGTTTCGGAGAAATGGAAGTCTGGGCGCTCGAAGCATACGGCGCGTCGCATACGCTGCAGGAGATCCTGACCGTGAAGTCCGACGATGTGGTCGGCCGCGTGAAGACCTACGAAGCGATCATAAAGGGCGAAAACATCCCGGATCCGGGTGTGCCGGAATCCTTCAAGGTCCTGCTTAAAGAGCTGCAGTCGCTTGGCCTGGATGTCCGCGTGCTGAAGGATAACGGACAGGAAGTGAAGATCATGGAGTCGGTCGATTACGGCAACACGAGTTTCCGTTCGATGATGGAAGATGCCGACCGCGCGAGCGAAGCACGTGCACGTGAAGAAGCACGGCTCAGCGAATACGGATTCGGAAAACAGGAATTCCGCAACGGTGAACTGGTCGACGTCGGTGACGAGGAATTGCTCAGCTCGGCAGCGGCAAAGGCTCTGGAAACAGCAGACGAATAAGGGAGGTAAACGAATATGCCGGAAACGGGTAAAAATAACGGAAATTACCAGCAGTTGGCTTTTGACTCGATCCGCATCGGCCTGGCCTCCCCGGAAAAAGTCCGTGAATGGTCTCACGGCGAGGTCAAAAAACCGGAAACGATCAATTACCGCACGCTGAAACCGGAAAAAGACGGTCTGTTCTGCGAACGGATCTTCGGACCGACGAAGGACTGGGAATGTCACTGCGGAAAGTATAAGAAGATCCGCTACAAAGGCGTGGTCTGCGACCGCTGCGGTGTTGAAGTTACGAAATCAAGTGTACGCCGTGAGCGCATGGGTCATATTGAACTGGCTGCTCCGGTATCTCATATCTGGTATTTCAAGGGAATCCCGTCCCGTATGGGACTGATTCTGGATCTGTCGCCGCGCGCACTGGAACGCGTGCTGTATTTTGCAAGCCA
>JABUSX010000358.1 GCA_021442545.1 Eubacterium sp.
CCCAGAGTTCGTCCATATCCCGTTCCATCCATCCGGAACGCGGAGTTAGCGTATTGGTAGTGACACTGCCGACGGAGATCTGTTTTCCTGTCTCATCAAACAGGGCTGCCTTGGTAAAGGTTCCGCCGTTATCCATTCCGATCAAATAACGCATAGCTGCCTCCTTTTTAAAGATTGTTCTGTGACAGATTTTCAGACTGCGGGATACACCGGATTCCGGGAAACAGAGTGCCCGGTGTCATTTGAAAATGATTCAGACCTGCAGGAAGTTCTTTGTGTTTTAGAAAAGGCTCCCGTACCACGGGAGCCTTTGTATGCCCGGTTATGACCAGACGAATTATTTGACCAGATCCTTAAGGCTTTTGCCGGCTTTGAATTTCGGAGATCTGGAAGCTTCGATCGTGATGGTCTCACCCGTCTGCGGATTGCGGCCGGTGCGGGCAGATCTTTCGGAAACTTCAAAGGTACCAAAACCGACAAGCTGGATTTTGTCGCCGTTCTTCAGAGCTTCGCCGACAACATCAGTAAAAGCATTAAGAGCGGCTTCTGCATCTTTCTTCGAAAGTTCGGCCTTTTCGGCGATGGCCGCGATAAGTTCTGTTTTGTTCATAATATAACTTTCCTCCTGAATCTTTGAAATAAACTATTCTATATATACTCTCGGGGTCTCCTTTTGTCAAGAAAAACGAGACCCGTGTCCGCCCCTGAAGGCGGATCCGGCATCCTCGGGAAACCGAAAGATCAGCCTGCCGATTCCACGATTCCGGACATCAGATCAAGAAGATCTTTCCCTAAGGTATCGCCCTTCTTCTGTGCGTCTTCCAGAGATTCGCCGACGACGCCGTAGTAGAATTTGACCTTCGGTTCGGTGCCGGACGGACGTACGCAGACCCAGCAGTCATCGTTCAGTTCATAATAAAGAACATTCGACTTCGGCAGACCCGTCGTGCCGGTTTCTCCGGTCAGGTAGTTTTCCGTGAAGTCGCGGTCGTAATCGCGGAAGCCCTGTACACGGTATGCACCGAGGGATTCCAGCTTCATGTTCCGCAGGCTGTCCATGATGCAGGAGATCTTTTCCGCACCTTCGACACCCTCGAAAACGAGAGAGGTGGTTCCGTCTGCATAGTAACCGTAGGTCTCGTAGACTTCGAGCATGGCATCCCACATGGTCATGCCACGTTCCTTGTACCAGGCCGCACATTCCGAAAGAGCCATGACGGCGCCGATGGAATCCTTATCACGTGCAAAGGTGCCGATCAGGCAGCCGTAGCTTTCCTCGAAACCGAAGAGATAGGTGCCGTGTCCTTCTTTTTCCATGCGCAGCATCTCTTTGCCGATCCACTTGAAGCCGGTCAGAACTTCCACAAGCTTTGCGTTGTAGTAGCGGGCGATCGCGGCAGCAAGGTTTGAAGAAACGATCGTTGTGATGAGTTCTCCGTCATCCGGCAGACCGAAGAGGGCTTTCTTCTGGCTGATTTCGTAATGAGCCAGCAGGCAGGCGGACATGTTGCCGGTAAGGGTGTGATAGTTTCCGTCTTTGTCGCGCACGCGGCATCCGAGGCGGTCGGCATCGGGATCCGTTGCAAGGATCAGCTCGGCACCGATCTTTTTGCCGAGTTCCAGAGCCATCTCAAAGGCTTCTTCGGCTTCGGGATTCGGATAGTCGACGGTCGGGAAGTTTCCGTCCGGAAGTTCCTGCTCGGGAACGACATAGACCTGTTCGAAGCCAAGCTCTTTCAGGACGCGGCGGGCCGGAATGTTGCCGGTTCCGTGAAGCGGCGTGTAGACGATCTTCAGATCTTTCTGAGCACGGATCGCTTCGGGATGCAGGCAGCAGGATTTGATCGTTTCGATGAAAGCATCATCGATTTCGGCGCCGATGACCTGGTAAAGACCGGCATCGATGGCAGCCTGTTTTTCCATGGTCTTTACGGAAGCCCAGTCGGAAACGGCTTCGACTTCGGCCATAATGCCCGTGTCATGCGGCGGTGTGATCTGCGCGCCGTCTTCCCAGTAGACCTTGTAGCCGTTGTACTGCGGTTTGTTGTGGCTGGCCGTAATGTTGATGCCGGAAATGCAGCCCAGCTGACGTACGGCAAAGGAAAGCTCGGGAGTCGGACGAAGGGAATCGAAAACATAAGCCTTGATTCCGTTCGCTGCCAGGCAGAGGGCGGCTTCATCCGAAAACTCCGGTGAAAAATGACGGGAATCGTAAGCAATCGCCACGCCCTTTTCGGCACCGTTCTGCTTCAGAATGTAATTGGCCAGACCCTGTGTGGCCTTGCGGACCGTATACA
>JABUSX010000424.1 GCA_021442545.1 Eubacterium sp.
CTTTTTGTTTTCCTCGCTCAGTTCGATGCCGTACCATTTCCCGAAGGTCTCGCTTCCCTTCCGAAGATCGACGGCCACATCATAAACCACTCCTTTGATCACGCGGACCAGCTTATCCTGCGGATAATTGATCTGAAAATGAAGACCGCGGAGCACGCCTTTGCGGGATGCAGACTGGTTGTCCTGCACGAATACGCAGTCGATCCCTTCTTCAGCAAAATCCCGCTGATTATATGATTCCATGAAATACCCGCGTGCATCTCCGAACACGGTCGGTTCAATGACCATCAGACCGGAAATACCGCCGACATCGCGGCTGACCTTGATCTTACCCATAAACTTACATGCCCTTTCTTATTCCTGTATCAGCAGATGTTCCCGAAACAACCAGGTTCACTTCTGCATCTTCAGACAACTGTCGGAAATTTTCTGCCTGCCATTATAAGGTATAACCGGTAAAAGTGCAAAAGTACTGTTTCCTGTCAGATTTTCCTTTCCGAACCGGCATTCGTGCACGCAGAATCACGGCAGATCCAAACCGCATCGGAAAAGTTTAAGACGGGCATTACAGAAGCAGGCTCTGGATAAGCCAGAACAGGCCGAACAAGGCTGCGAGCAGAATACCGGTATCGTAGGAATCCGAAATGGAGATCCCGCGGGAAGGCACCGTCAGCAGCATGGCCATAAACGGCGGAATGAAATAACGCCCCTGCACGCCTTCGATCTTATGGTCGGAAATATGCGACCAGGAAAGCAGCATGGCTGCAAGCACCGCCGCCACGCAGATCCAGGAGATCAGGTGTATGTAAAGCTTTGCCTTCACCCCCGGCTGAAGTGTCTGCGATTTTCTCCGCAGAGCCGCCAGTACCAGCAGTACGGTGAAGAAATAAATGATCAGGCGGTTCACCTCCGCATTCAGCCACTGAAGCGGTGTTCCGACCATCGTTTCATAGTAGAAACCGTCCCGCATAACGGCTGTGTTGAACAGGATCCGGAAACACTCCTTCGGGTCTTTCAGCAGATAGGAGATCGTGTACAATGCATTGCTTTCCTCTGCATCTGTAATTTCTGCTGCTGTCTCAGCTGCCGCCGCTTCTGCCGCAGCCTGTTCTGCCGCAGTCCCCGCAGCTGTTTCGGATATTGCTGCGGACTCAATTTCCGACAGAGCCTTTTCCGCCGCTTTCTCTGACGCTGCGGCAACCACAGCCTCCGTTTCCACAGCCGCCTGATTTCCGGATACGGCTTCATTAGTCGTTTGCCTCGGGAAAACATTTCCGATCTGCAATAACATAATCACCGCACAGACAACAGAGATCCCCAGCGGGAAAAAGGTTTCGAAACGGCAGGTCTTTCGTTTTTTCCATGCGATCATCAGCGGCAGGAAGCAGAAAACGGCATATACATAACCCTTCAGGAAAAGCAGCAGCAAACAGGCCGCAGCCAGCACAATATACTGCACCAGAAGGCGCTTATCTATATTTTTGAAGAAAGACTTCTTTTCCGTTGCTGCGGAAATATTTCCCGTTTTCTCAGGGATTTTCCCGCTCACTTCAGGCAGCATTTCTTTCGAAACCGTATTTGCCGCAGCATCTTTTTCCGGATCTTTGTTCACCGCCCGATACGCCAGATGCAGGGACAGAGCCACAACCACAAAAACCAGTCCGTTGATCGTGACATCCGGGGAATAGGATGCGGCCTGCTGCAGTGTCATCGGCATCAGTGCCACTATGAACAAAGCCATCTTTCCGAAGGGAAGTTTCTTGATTGCAAAGGCAGTCAGCAGAATGAAAATGACAAGATTCAGAATGCGTCCCAGCAGGAAAGTCATCATGCCGCCGAGTCCGAGAAGCCTTCCGATCGAAATGCCGAACATCCCCCCGAGATACTGATAGGGTGTTCCAACTTCGTGATAATCATTTTTCGTCGGAACGATATCGGTCTGATGCCCGTTGACCGGGATACTGTCCCAGTAGGCATTGAAAACTTCCTGTTCACGGGCGTGCGTAACAAGAGGAATCTCACTATCCTCTTCCCGCATGCTGAGTCTGCCTTTTTCCGCCTCCTGAACGCCCATCATCTGATTTGAATAATGATAGGTATTGTACCAGTGTGCAATCTCATCCGGCACCACACCTGCCGGCTGCAGAAGAAGGAAAACACAGCCCATTACGGCAGCGATCACAAGATAGACTCTGTGAAGATACCGTTTTCCGTTTCCGAACTGCATATACAGGAAGCACAGGAGCGAATCAGCGCACTTCAGGAAGAAATGGCGGAAACGCTGGG
>JABUSX010000248.1 GCA_021442545.1 Eubacterium sp.
CTGGTTCTGGCCTATGCGACAACGATCCACAAATCCCAGGGTTCGGAATATCCCATTGTGGTGATGCCTTTTACCATGAGCCATTTCGTGATGCTGCAGAGAAATCTTCTGTACACCGGCGTCACAAGAGCGAAGAAGATACTCGTGCTGATCGGTGAGAAAAAAGCGGTTTTCTATGCTATCAAAAATGAGACTGCAGCCGACAGAAACACGAAGCTTTCCGAACGGATCCGGATGGAAGCGGCGAAAATGGCGTTGGGAGCAGCGTCGGAATTGAAAAGAGCTTCGGCCGTGGAAAAAACTATGACTGCGGAAAAAGCTGCGGCCGTGGAAAAAACTATGATTGCGGAAAAAGCTGCGGTCGTGGAAAAAACTATGACTGCGGAAAAAGCTGCGTCTGTGAAAAAAGCTGCGGCTTCGGAAAAAACGGATGATATCGGACAGAGAAAACAAACCGAAAAATCGACTCAGATTTATTATACGAAGAAGAAAGACCGGGAAGAGAAATATAAAGTGATTTCCTTCAAGGACGGCCAGCAGATCCACATGGTAAAAGAAGATCCTGCCGCTTATGGCGGAGATCTGTTTCGGCGTCTGAAACAGTCGAAATTCAGAAGCAGTTTTTCTCTGAAAGCCAACGACCGGGTGTACGTCAGAGAAAAAGGTATGGATACCATAAAGAGTCATGCTGAGGATTTCATACGAAACCGGTTAAGCCCTGCAGAACCTGCAAATGACGGAAAACAGACGCCGATGCGGGGACATCCGGTCTTTCCGGCGCAGCATGCAACAGCCACCTGCTGCAGAGACTGCCTTGAAAAATGGCACAGGATCCCGAAAGGCCGGGAATTAACAGCAGAGCAGCAGCGGTACATAGTGGATGTCATCATGACATGGATCCGCATGCAGATGGGAGAATAGATTTTGTGCTCCCGAAAATAAAATACAGATTTTTGCGCTGCGCAGCGTACTTCAGAACCGACAGGAATTTCCTGGCCGTATTATGCGAGTCGTGATGTGATTCAGAAACCGATATAAAACACTCAGACCGGGTTTACGTGGATCATGATGTGTTTTATGTCGGGGAAATCTTTTTCGACACCGTCGTGAACTCTTTCGGAAATGGCATGTGCTTCACGAAATGTCTTGTTTGCGTCCACGCTGATCTCCAGGTCGATATAAACTTTGCTGCCGAACATTCTGGTGTGCAGCATGTCTATGCCGGCAACGCCTTCCTGCTTCAGGATATACTCCCGGAGATTTTTTTCATAATCTTCGCCGCAGGAGGTGTCCAGCATGTTTTTGACGGCATTTTTCAGAATATCAAACGCCACTTTAATGATAAATATGCAGATGACAACGCTTGCGATGGAGTCCATTACGGGGAAACCCATCATGGCGCCGGCGATACCGATCAGTGATCCGACGGAGGACATTGCATCCGAACGGTGATGCCAGGCATCGGCCATAAAAACGGATGAATTCAGGATCTTAGCGTAGTGCCTGGTGTACCAGTACATAGCTTCTTTCGTAACAATGGATGCAATGGCCGCGATGAGTGCAATGGCTTTCGGAGCTTCAAGCTGTGCATATTGTCCGGACAGAATATGCTCCAGCCCTGTTTTTCCGATGCCGAGACCGGTGATCAGCAGCAGAATTCCCAGAATCAGGGAGGCGATGCTTTCAAAGCGTTCGTGTCCGTACGGATGCTCCTTATCCGCATCCTGTTTGGAAAGATTGATTCCGATCAGAGCGATGATGGTGGTGGCAACATCCGACAGAGAATGGATCGCATCGGAGATCATGGCGCCGGACGAGCCGAAGATGCCCGCAAACAGTTTGAATGCGGACAAAACACAGTTGCCGATGATGCTTACGAGGGAAATATTCCGGATGATGATCTTTTCATCATGCGGTTTTTTTGATCTGACGGCCATAAAAGAATCCTCCTGAAAATGGTATGAATGTCTTTTACCAGCACCTGAAAGATCTTATACCCGCGGGTCGTGTGGAATAACATAAAAAACACACCCGTGGAACATACAACTGTCCCACAGATGTGATGAA
This sequence comes from Eubacterium sp., assembly GCA_021442545.1. Classification (GTDB taxonomy): domain Bacteria; phylum Bacillota; class Clostridia; order Lachnospirales; family Lachnospiraceae; genus Bilifractor. The sequence continues at coordinate 2,068 of JABUSX010000248.1, forward strand.
ATCAGATCTGCTGCTGCACATCGCAACCCGGCTTCATAAACGAGAAGTTTACAGCCTGCTCAGTCTGTACTGTTGATCTCGCATTCCAAAAGAATGTAATGCAGTGCAAAGAGTTGATTATTTATAACATATTTTCCGAAGACGGACAAGCAGTATTAAGAGAAACAGCTTGGTTCATCCGGCTGTAATGCAGATGAAAATGCTGCAAGAAA
>JABUSX010000045.1 GCA_021442545.1 Eubacterium sp.
CCATCATTGTCAACTGCAATCCGGAAACGGTTTCCACGGACTATGATACGTCAGACAAGCTTTATTTTGAGCCGCTGACGCTGGAGGATGTGCTGAGCATCTACCATAAGGAAAAACCCGTCGGCGTGATCGCTCAGTTCGGAGGGCAGACACCTCTGAATCTGGCGGCAGAGCTGAAGGCAAACGGTGTGACCATACTCGGAACCACGCCGGAAGTTATTGACATGGCAGAGGACAGAGATCAGTTCCGCAGCATGATGGACAAACTGGGGATCCCGATGCCGGAAGCCGGAATGGCCACGACGGTCGATGAGGCAAAAGAGATTGCAGGAAAGATCGGATATCCCGTTATGGTGCGGCCGTCCTATGTTCTCGGCGGACGCGGTATGGAAGTTGTTTATGATGAGGAAAGCCTGACAGATTATATGCTGGCGGCTGTCGGCGTCACGCCGGACCGTCCGATTCTGATCGACCGCTTCCTGAAACATGCACTTGAGTGTGAAGCAGATGCGATCAGTGACGGAACGCATGCCTATGTTCCGGCTGTCATGGAACACATCGAGCTGGCAGGTATTCATTCCGGTGATTCGGCCTGTATCATTCCTTCCAGACATATTTCTGATGAACATCTTCAGACGATCAAAGAATATACGCGCAGAATTGCAGAAGAAATGCATGTGGTCGGTCTGATGAATATGCAGTACGCAATCGAAAACGATACCGTCTATGTTCTTGAAGCAAATCCGCGTGCTTCCCGTACGGTTCCGCTGGTGTCAAAGGTCTGCGGCATTGCCATGGTGCCGATCGCAACGGATATCATTACCTCCGGAATTACAGGACGTCCCTCACCGGTCGGTGATCTGAAAGAGAGGGTGATCCCGTATTACGGTGTTAAGGAAGCGGTATTCCCCTTCAATATGTTCCAGGAAGTCGATCCGCTTCTCGGACCGGAGATGCGTTCCACAGGAGAAACACTCGGACTTGCGGATACCACGGGTGAAGCCTTCTGCAAGGCGGAAGAGGCTGCTTCGGCATCCCTGCCGGCAGGCGGAACCGTTCTGATCTCACTGAATGACCGTGATAAGCCGGAGGCAGCTGCCCTCAGCGCAGCCTTCCATAAAGCCGGCTTCCGCATCCTTGCAACAGGCCGGACATATAATCTGATCCGGGAAAGCGGTATTCCGGCAGAGAAGGTGAAGAAGCTTTATGAAGGACGGCCGAATATCCTGGATCTGATCACAAACGGAAAGATCGATCTGATCATTAATTCGCCTTCTGAAAAGGTCAGCTATCAGGATGACAGTTATCTGAGAAAGAATGCAATCCGGGCACATATTCCGTATATGACGACTGTGGCAGCGGCACATGCTGCAGCAGAGGGAATCGTACAGATGCAGAAAGAGGGGACCGGAGGAATCCGGTCGCTGCAGGAGTGGCATGCGAAAATCCATACGTGTTAGAATTGCCGCAACATTTCTTGTGCTGATGACGCTGGTGCTTATTGCAATCGGCGTCTTTCAGCGCGTCTTTCTGGAAGATTTTTATTTCAGAGATAAGCAGCAGATTCTGAGCAGAAGCTGGAAGCTCATCCGTGAAAGAACAAACTATGATGAGCTTCCGGAAAATTTTGAACGCTTCTGTGCCGTGAACGGGCTGAGCTACTGTCTGACAGACAGTACCATGACGGCCTGGTTTACCAACTCGGCTGCAGGCAATAAGATGGCTACGGATCTCCTGGGGATCATTCTGGGAAAGGAAGATAAAAATGCGGAGGTCATAGAGGAGACGGAGGACTATTCGATCATCCAGATCTTCAATCGTTTCACCGGACTGAAAACGCTGGAACTCTGGAGTATTCTTCCTGACGGGACCTACTATCTTGTGACCTGTCCGGTCGAAAGCATGTCGGAAGCGGCGGCGATCTCCATGCGCTTTTATCTGTATATCGGAATTGCGGCAGCCGCAATCGGGGCCTTTGTGATCTGGATCATTTCCGGTCCTCTTGAAAAGACGGTGGCGGAATGAAATCATCCTTTCGCCCATTTTCCGAATGCTTCCCATCCGCATCATGAAAACATGGTGGCGGAACGGAATCGCCAGTCCGCCCATTTTCCGACCGCATCCCAGCCCCATCATAAAAACACAGTGGCGGAACGGAGTCAGCAGTCCGCCCACTTCCCAACTGCGCCCCAACCTCTTCGTGAAAACACGGTGGCGGAACGGAATCGACCGGGCGCGGTTCTTCAATGTTCGCCCCTTGTGGTTGCGGCT
>JABUSX010000176.1 GCA_021442545.1 Eubacterium sp.
GTTTTTTCTTCAATCCTTCCTTCAGGTTGTCCGCACTGCTGTCCAGAAAGAATTTAACGCCCTTACCCTCGAGCCGTTCCATTATCATATTGTACATATGAGGAAGTTCCGTATTTGAAGCATCTCCGGACAGGATGAGGATGTCTCCCGGATCCGTTTCTTCCACAATACGTTCCATCACCTGCAGACAGATCTCTTCAGGCACGACCAGACCCTTTTCCGTAACAAGCGTACAGTTCAGGTTCTCCTCGATGAGGGCATAGTTCGTTCTGGATTCCCCGTTTTCATAATGGAGAAAGCGCATATCGATATAATCGCTTTCCATCATTTTTTCGATCGCTTTTCCGTTATCTCCGAAATCAACGCCGAAAGCACGGTTCCTGCACCCGAGAAGGCTCAGGTTCACCGAAACATGGGTTCCCTTTCCTCCCAGGGTATCGACCTTCTCTTTGATCCTCGTTGTCCTGTTCGGTGTGAATTCCCGGATGTACAGGATGCGGTCGATCGCGGGATTGAGTGTTACTGTGCAGATCATTTTAAATTACTCCGTTCTTAATAAATATGCGTTCATCGCAGGTCTCTGTCCTTACGGATCGTTCTCAGATCTCTCCGTCCTTATCCGTTCGTATCCTTCCCGGATCTTTTCATGCTTACAGATACATGCTCAGTACGACCTGAAGATTTGCTTTTGAATCGATTTCCAGCTTTTTCCGGATGTTTGTCCTGTGATAATCGACGGCCTTTTTTGTCAGAAAAAGCTCGTCTGCGATCTGCTGGGAGCTGTAGCCTTCTTTTATGAGCATGGCGACCTGGATCTCTCTTGTGGAAAGTTCCGCCATTCTGGAATTTCTTTTCTTTGTGATGGCAAATACAGACTCTTCGATCATGGACGAAAAGATCCTGTGCTCGTCCGGATCGATCCTTGTTTTCAGATATTCCATTGCCGGGCGGACATAGTTTTCCATGTTTTCATTCACCGTTGTCTCGAGGCGCTGCATATCGCTGCGGCTGTCGGAAAGTGCCTTCTTCAGCAGAAGATTTTCCTGTTCCAGAAGAGAGCATTTTGTCTGCCACTTTTCAACGGATTTCTGCATCCTTCTCTGCTCGGTCAGGTTGTAGGAATACTCGATTATGACCGATACCTGCCCCTTTTTATTCAGAATAGGCATGGTATGAATGTGCATGAACAGCGGCTCACCTGTTTTTTCATCTCTTCCGCATTCATGGACCGTACTGGCAGAGCCCTTTGTATCCAGGGTGGCAAGTGCCGGGCAGTTCTCACAATGATGCTTCTGTCCGTTATGAAAAAGGCTGTAGCACTTCACCTTGTAATTTCTCCGGTTGTTCATGAACCACTTTCTCATAACGCGGTTTATATACCGGACCCTGAAATCAGGCGAAAGGATCGTTACACCGTTGGGAATGTTCTCGATCACGGACATCAGATACTCGTTTTCGGCAATAAAATCCTCCGGACTCTCGGACGTGATCCCCGTGAGCTTTTCCCCCGGTATGAACAGCAGCTCCTGAATATCCCTCAGGATCTCTTCATAGGCATTGTTATCCACAGCATTCTCCTTATGACATGATCCCCGCAGGTTTTTCACCCGGTATGAACAGCAGTTCCTGAATCCCCCCTCAGGATCTCTTCACAGGCATTGTTTTCCACAGCCGCCTCCTCACATAAAAGAACTTTTCCTGCTTCTCAAAGTTCCTTATTGAAAAGTTTGTCCTGACGTCCCTCATACGGTGCCTCGATCAGAAGCGGTTTCAGATATGCGGCCGTCTTTTTCACGCCGTCCATACGGCTCATCGTCACATCCTCATGTTCGTAGAAGAGCCCGCCCTGGTATCCGACCATGGAAAGCTCTGTGATAACGCTCTTCCAGTTGATCTGGCCCCAGCCCGGTATGCGGAAACGATAGGTATGCTCAAGTGCGTGCATATCTCCCTGCATAAGTGCGCCGCCGTACTGAATGTTCTGAGAAGCCATCTCGGCGTCCTTTGCATGCACATGGTAAATGCGATCCTTAAGCGTATCGATCAGCGTAGCGGGATTGATCTGAAGATAAAGCGTATTTGCCGGATCGAAGTTGTAGCCGAGCGCGGGATGATAATCGACAAGTTCCAGTGCTCTTACGGCCGTTTTGATATCATATACGAAGCTGTTCGGATGAATCTCGATCGCGAATTTCACGCCGTACTCCTGGAATTTATCCAGAATATGGGTGAACCTTTCCACAAACTGTTCTTCGTATTCC
>JABUSX010000016.1 GCA_021442545.1 Eubacterium sp.
AGTGAGATCTGTGAGAAGTGAGATTTCTGAGAATTGAGATCTGTGATGAAATCGGAATGCTGAAATTTCCGGAGAGATGACTGCGGAAGCGGCGGTGAGATCCGGAAATGACCGGTGAGATTCGGAATGATATCCGAAAAAACCGGGGAACGAAAAAGGGGAAAAGGATCGTGAGAGAGGCTCTCGGGCAGGTAATTGAAACATGGAAGATGGTTTTTCAGGGAAACTATCTCTGGGTCGTGTTTCTGCTGGCAGTGTTGTATCTTATCTTTGCCGGCCCGGATAAACGGAAGAAGATCGTTTACCCGGTTCTGATTCTGATGGTCGTGGTCCTGGAACCTCATCTTTTTCAGTATTTGTGGAGCCGGCTTGCCGGGGATACGCACTGGCGCATGTTCTGGCTGATCCCGATGATCCCGGTCATTGTGTATGCGGCCATTCACATCATCGGACGGATCCGCAGCAAGGCACTGGCTGCGCTTGTGCTGGCCGGGTTTATGCTGACAGCGGCGGGAGCAGGAAATTATGTGTATGCGAACGCTCTGACAGCCTTCCAGCCGGCTGAAAATGCCTATAAGATCCCGCAGTATGCCGTGACAATTGCAGATGTTCTTCTGGAACAGGAGGACCATCCGAAGGTGGTCGTTCAGGAGGATCTGTACCATTATCTTCGTCTGTATTCCGCGGATATTGAGATGATGTACGGACGGGATGCAGATGGTTATATCAGCAGGATCGGCCGTATTCCGAGAAAAACGGCAAGGTTACTGGCTTCGGATGAACCAGAATTGAGGTGGATTGCCAAAGCCATGAAAAAACTGGGATACCGGTATCTTGTAAAATCCGGCTATTCTGCTGAAAATGATGAAAAATATGAGGCGGCCGGATTCCGGAAAATTACGGAAACAGAGGGCCACGGTATTTTTGTATTGGAGGAATAGAAGACGATGTTGGTATTGCGTGCGGCAATCTGGCTGCTTCTGTTCGGTGTTCTGATTCCCTTTATGATCGGAAGACCGTTTTCCTCTGTACCCGAAAACGGGAAACGGCCGTGTGCAAAGACACTTCTGTCCGGACATATCCTTCTGCTGGCGCTGTTTGAATGTATTGCCGTACCCGTTATTTTCTGTAACGGAAGCCTGAAACTGCTGCTGATCCTTTATCTGATCGGAACAGCTGTACTGATTCTGTTCTGTATATGGAAAACAAAAACAGATCCGAAATCATCGAAAACAGATGTGCGGAAATCTGCAGAACGATCAGAAACGGATGAAATGACGAAAACACCGGAAGTATCGGAAACGTATTCATCAGAAGCTGCAGAGATGCCGCAGAAAACAGCTGTATCAGATTCTGCGGCAGCGGCGAAAAAAGCGGCAGGGGCGGATAAGGTTCTTCTCATAATCCTTGCTGCGGAAATTTCAGTCCTGGTTCTCTGGTATATATTTATGCCGGTGGATTCCACGGATGATACGGTTTATCTGGCAAAGGCTGTTTCTGCGTATGAAACAGGTTCACTTCTGCGTTTCGATCCGCTGGCCGGTGCGGCAGCCGGACTTTCCCGCAGGGCGGCTTTCTCGCCTCTTGTGATCTGGGAAGCCATGCATTCGATGCTTTCCGGAATTCATCCGGCGGCGTTCTGCCGCACGATACTGCCCGTTCTGCTTCTTCCCCTTTCTGCGGCATCCTGGCTTCTGCTCGGCAATACCGTCTTTTCGGAAGAAAAGTTTCTGCATCTGAAAAATGATAAAAAAATGACCTACGGAACAACAGAACCGGTTTCGAAGAAAACCTTCGGCTTACTTTTCGTGATCCTGTTTTTTGCGGCTCTTCTTGCCATACGTCTGCTCGTCGGCAAGTCGAGTCTTCTTCCGCATATCTGGCAGGGGGAACCGGTGCTTGTGCTGGTCATTCTTCCGTTCTTTCTGACCGGAGTCCTGCGCAGATGGAAGCCGCTTCTTCTTGTGCTGACGATACTGGCCGGGCTGCTCTGCAGCTTAAACGCACTCTTCCTGCTTCCTGTTGTGTGGCTGATTGCGGGATTGGCCGGATCAAAAAAGAACAGGGCGCAGTGCAAAGAGGAAATCACAGAAGAGATACAGAAAGTGACTGCGGAAAAACCAGTATCAGAAGTGACAGAAGAGACACGGAAGTGGCTGCGGAAGAATCCGAAAAGAGATGCAGAAGTGATCACGGAAGAAGCAGAAGAGGAACTGCAGAAGCAGGTTTTAGAAGATACAGAAGAAA
>JABUSX010000077.1 GCA_021442545.1 Eubacterium sp.
ACGACCCCTTCATTACGAGTGAAGTGCTCTACCAACTGAGCTATTCCGGCACACGCTTTCGCGCAAAAATGATTATACAGTATTTCAGAAAATTTACAAGTGAAAATTTTCCTGAGCATCCATCTGAAATATAGAATTTTATAATTGCTGTCCTGTCATAAGATATCTTTCCTTTCCTCGTACAGACGCCGTTGGTTTCCATCCGCATTAAGATACGATAATGAGCCCGGCTTAATTTGCTGCGCAGTGCGTAGCCTTTTTCCGTCTGCTCTTACCGTCAATCAGCTTTATCACCAGTCATACCGCACGATCTGGCAGTTCCGGATCCCGAAGGATGCATATTCTTCGTTGGTCATATCAAAGAAATAGGACTGCACCGCCCTGGCGATTCCGTTGTGGGCCACCAGCAGATAGGTTTTTCCTTCTTCTTTTTTTATTTCATCGATGAGATTATAAATACGCTGGCCGAGTTTCAGCATACTCTCTCCGCCTTCGTAGCTGGAAGCAAACATTTTCTTACTTTCCAGGAAACCGATTCCGTCCCTGGCGGTTCCTTCCCATTTTCCGAAGTTCTGTTCAATCAGTCGTATCTCCTCACGGACCGGAACGCCGATCATCTTCGACACGTGGAGCGCCGTGTCCTTTGCCCGGCTCAGGGGAGAATGCAGGATCTCATCCACATGGATCCCCTGACGGATGATCTCCTGTCCCAGTTCCATGGCCTGCTCGTGTCCCTTTTCCGTTAATGGAGAATCCGTAGCACCGCAGATCTTATTTTCCACATTCCAGACCGTCTGGCCGTGTCTGGCAAAATATAAATGGCCCATGTCTGTTCCTTTCGTATTCTTTATCAGCTGAATGTCAGCTGTTCATAATCTGTCTTTTATAAGCTGAATGTCAGCTGGTCATAGTCTGTCTTTTATAAACTGAATGTCAGCTGGTCATAGTCTGTCTTTCTTTTAAGCTGTATCGGCTCCTGCCGTAAGATTTCGCAGATTTTCTGCGGATCGAACAGCCGGTTGTCAAAAGCATTCTGTCTCTATCACTATAACACGATTTCCCGGCTGTCCCAACCTGATCTCTGCTGTAATCACTGTAAAAACCAACAGCAAAAACCCGGACAGTCCGAATCTGATCGATCCTCTGTCCGGGCACTGTATTTTCTTATTTACTTCCGCCTCTTCTTTTATTTCTGGTCTGCGTTTTCGTATGTAAAATCCAGATACTGGCAGGCGGCCACGGCCGCTGCCGCACCGTCTCCGACGGCTGTGGTGAGCTGGCGGACGGCCTTGATCCGCGCATCACCTGCTGCAAAGATGCCGGGTCTGTTGGTCAGGGCGTCTTCTCCTGCGTAGTAATAGCCGGATTCATCCACATCGACCAGTTTCTGAAAGGCTTCACTGCAGGGTTTCTGGCCGACAGCCAGGAATACGCCTTCCACGTCAAGGGGTTTGATTTCTCCTGTTTTGAGATCCTTTACCTCTATGCCCTTCAGGATGTAATCTTCTTCCAGAAAGCGCTCGACTACGTGGCTGTAAAGCACCGTGATCTTCGGATTTTCCAGAACCCGTCTGACCATGTTCTGTTCACCTCGGAAGCTGTCTCTCCTGTGGATGAGAGTCACATGAGAGGATGTCGATGCAAGGAAGACCGCATCCTGCAGCGCGGTATCTCCGCCGCCTACCACGGCAACGGGAAGATCTTTGTAAAAGGCTCCGTCACATACGGCACAGTAGGAAATGCCGCAGCCCGCCAGATCTTCTTCCCCGGGCAGACCGAGCTGCCGGTGCACAACGCCTGTTGCCAGAATCACGGCCCGGCAGAGGAGCTCTCCCGTTTCGCCGGTGACCAGATACCCGTCTCCGCTTTCCCGGAGATCCGTCACTTCTTCCGGTATGATCTCGACGCCAAGTCTCTTTACCTGCTGCACAAGCTGTGCGGCAAAGTTTTCTCCGCTCATATGGGGCATGCCCGGATAGTTTTCCACCATCGGAGAAAACAGGATCTGGCCGCCCGGATTCGCTTTTTCATATACCGAAGCGGATTTTCCCGCCCTTGCTGCATACAAGGCGGCGGTGAGTCCTGCCGGACCCCCGCCTACGATTACAATGTCTTTCATGTTATTGTCTGTTCCTGACTTTTTATAATCAAACCGTATCGAAAAGCCGGCGCTTTTTATCCTGCAAACTCATTCAGGAATCTGCGCACGCCGCCGAGGCCGACCTGC
>JABUSX010000145.1 GCA_021442545.1 Eubacterium sp.
TTCTCTCTTCCATATCTTTTTTCCGGAGCAAAACAGCACCGGAAAGATCCGTCGGTCATTGTCCTCCTGCCAGAGAAAGAATGTAGGTGTCCCCGTCACGGAATACGACTTCTCCGAGCTGAAGGAGCACTTCATCATTAACATCATAACGCTCGCGTTCACAGCTGCCCACAAAGATATAGGAAATGCCGTAGCGCGCCAGCAGCATTGCTGCCGTACCGGGATCTTCTGCCTCGTAGATGCTCCGGACTTCTTCACGCTTGGCGTCCAGATCGGCCGTATCTCCGCGCCAGAGCCACTCATGTACGTACCACCCCTCCAGAGTAGGCAGACCGGTCATGGCCGAAACCCGGCAGTATCTGCTGTAACTGTCTCCTTCTGCTTCAAGCACCAGCGGCTGACCCTTGATATTTTCACGCAGCCAGTCGATCGCCGCGGCATCCGTCGGATAATCCGAATAGATAAAAGCAGTACAGTCGAGTCCTTTTGATTCTGATATATCCGCAACATTTCCGAACCAGGAATTTACGGCATAAGGAAAATAACCGACCGTCAGTGTAAAGGCCACAAGAAGAATGGATGTAATCACCTGTACTGCGAGATTCTTTGTTTTTGCCAGAATCCGGACAAACGCATAGGCCATGACGATACCAAACATAATGTAGGCCTGATACGAAAGTTTGAACATGGTATTGGCGCGTGAATAACCATTCTCGTAAATATCCCGCACATAAAACAGTTCCGGAATCAGAACCAGACCAAATGCGCAAAGTGCCAGCACCAGGGCAAATCGATCCGACTGCGGCGCATGACGGAAAAAGCTGAAAAACTTTCCTTTTTTCTGTTCATCCGGAGGCAGTTTGGCAAACTTTCTGTTCGTTCCCCGGATCGTAACAGCCAGAAGCAGGATACTTGTCAGAACAGGAAGCCCCCAAAGGACCACAAGCTGATAGAAAGCGGTGTGATCCGATGCGACCGCCACGCCGGAACTCATCGGTGAAAATGTAGACAGGAACGGAAGCGGAACCAGGACCGAAACAAGAAAGAGTTCTCCTGTCTGCAGAAGAATGGCACCGATCACCTTGGGAATCTCTTTCTGATAGCGGTATAATGCCACCATTATGATCATAAATACGGCAACCGTAAAATAAATGATGTAATCCCAGAAATTCGTAAACATGCAGATTCCGATCAGAACGCCGGCCAGCAGCAGCCGCCCCTCTGTCAGATTCATCTTGAAGAAGAGTTTTCTCACCCTGTCTTTACGGTATTTTGTCGGATGAACGCGTTCATATTCATTACGGAGCATCTCCTCTTTTACCCTGTCGATCTCTTTTTTGCGGACATGACGCACCCAGGCATACAGCAGCCCAATGATCGTAAGGACGAAAATGATATTGATAAAATGCGCATGAAGATCCCCGAGAATGATCGAATAAGAGGGAAACTCATGAATGCACTGATCGTTTGTCAGAGGATTGTGCCCGATATACCGTGTTGAATCCGGAAACCAGTACTCTTCATATCCGGAAAGCCTGAACACACTGCCGAAGAGTCCGTACAAAACGTAGTGCATATTTCCGGCCAGAGATACGGCTGTACCGCCCAGTGCACCGCCAACGTAGCTGAGAATATGGTTTTCGTTATGTTTTCTGAACCGGGCATCGATCATATGATAGACGATGGAAAACGGCAGAATAAATGCAAAGGCCGCGATCAGCCCGCGCATCAGATTATAGGTGATCTTTACAGGCAGATAGCACAGCTCGGAAAGGTAGACGGCAAAATACTGGCCGCCATAGTAATAGTTGATATTTGCCGTTCCGTACCAGATATCTTTTGCCGGAAGCGTCGGACTTTGTTCCATAGCGGCCATAAAGCCGTAATCCATGAACTTTTCCGTGCCGGAAGCTTCAGGACGGAAGGTGAAAAACCAGACCCACATCAGAAGAATCGCAAAAAACACCAGTTCCTCGATCAGAATCAGATCCAGATCCGGTTTGTTTTTAAGGGGTCTTGCCGTATGCATGAACCAGCACAGACCAAATATGATCAACGTGATTACAAAGCAGCGGAGGTTTGAAAAGGGCTGCCTGCCGATAACCGAAAACAGCCAGACAATGTAGCCGCAGACGGTCACGGAAAGAACCTTTGAAAACATAAAACCGTGATCCGCAAACGAATCAAACAGCAAAGCCGTCAGCGGATAAAA
>JABUSX010000044.1 GCA_021442545.1 Eubacterium sp.
CCGGGGCAGGGTCGTGATCGAAACTTACGGAAAGCTGATGAGCGGGAGGGATGTGGCGATTGCAGCCCTTCTGGGAGCAGAAGAATTCGGTTTTGCAACGGCCCCGCTGGTTTCCATGGGCTGCATGATGATGCGTGTCTGCAATAAGGACACCTGCCCGGTCGGGATCGCATGCCAGAATGAGACTCTGCGTAAACGTTTTAAAGGAAAACCGGAACATGTCATGAATTTCATGACCTTTATTGCAGAAGAGCTTCGGGAGATTATGGCACGCCTCGGCTTCAGAAGTATTTCCGAGATGGCCGGCAGAAGTGATTACTTAAAGATAAAGGAAAAACAGATCACAAAGAGAGCGGAGATGGTGGATTTAAGCCGCCTGATCGACTCTTCTTATGCAGAGGCAGAGCAGAGACATTTTTATCCGGAACAGGCCTTTGACTTCGGATTGGATAAAGGGATCGATGAACGCATATTCCTTCCGCAGTTTGAAAAATGGGGAGGAAAAGAAAGCCTCAGAATAGACGGAATCCCGGTTTCCAGTACAGACAGAACGGTCGGAACGATTCTCGGGTCCTGCATAACGGAAAAGTTCGGAAACGGACTTCCGGAAGACAGTGTTGTGATCACGCTTTCCGGGGGAGGCGGACAGAGTTTCGGAGCCTTTATTCCGAAAGGACTTACGCTTTGTCTGAAGGGAGATGCGAATGACGGATTCGGAAAGGGGCTCTCAGGAGGAAAACTCGTCCTTACGCCTCCGGAGAATGCAGCCTATGAAGCTTCCGAAAATGTCATCGTCGGAAATGTCGCTCTCTATGGTGCAACGTCCGGAACAGCATATATAAGCGGTATTGCCGGAGAACGATTTATGGTCAGAAATTCGGGTGCCGCCGCGGTCTGTGAAGGCTGCGGGGATCACGGACTGGAATATATGACAGGCGGCATTGCGGTTATTCTCGGAGAAGTGGGTGATAACTTTGCGGCGGGAATGAGCGGCGGAATCGCCTATGTGCTGGATATGAAACATAATCTGTATACAAAAACGAACCGGTCGCTGATCGAAATGTCTGAAGTCGAAGAGGAAGCCGACAGGAAAGAACTGCAGGAGATTCTCCTGGAATATGAAAAACATACCGGATCTGAAAAAGCTTCCCGGATCCTGAAGGATTATAAGACCTACGTGCCTTACTTTAAGAAGATCATTCCGGTCGAATACCACGGGATGCTCATGAAGATCGGGAAATATGAGGAACAGGGTATTCGCCATGAACAGGCAGTGTATGAAGCATTTAAGGATGTGGCAGACGGAAGAAATCATGCCGTCTGAGCCGGAAAACCGACGGGCGAAAAGCTAAATAAAGAAAACAGATCGGACGAACGGTCAAGGAGATAAAAAAATGGGTAAGGCAACCGGATTTCTGGAGTTCAGACGCTGCGAAGAGGAATGGATTCCGGAAGAAGAACGCATCACAAATTTTGATGAGTTTCATTATCATCTGAAAGAAGAGGACAGAAAATGTCAGGCAGGAAGGTGTATGGACTGCGGTGTTCCGATGTGTCAGTCTGCCATAAAGCTGAACGGTATGGTCACCGGCTGCCCGCTCCATAATCTGATTCCGGAGTGGAATGATGAGATATACAGAGGGCATTTTGAACACGCACTTTCCAGACTTTTAAAGACCAGTAATTTTCCGGAATTTACGGGAAGGGTCTGTCCGGCCCTGTGTGAAAAGGCATGTATAAACGGCATGGACGGGGAACCGGTCACCATCCATGACAATGAGCTTTTTCTTATCGAAAAGGCATTCGCAGAAGGTTGGATGAAGCCGCGGATTCCGGCTGTCCGAAGCGGAAAACGCGTGGCCGTTATCGGTTCGGGACCGGCCGGCCTGGCCGCTGCCGATCAGCTGAATCACCGCGGACATTCCGTGACGGTTTATGAAAGGGAAGACAGGATCGGCGGGCTGCTTATGTACGGCATACCGAATATGAAGCTGGACAAGCACATCATCGAAAGACGGCAGAAGCTGATGGAAGAGGAAGGAGTCGTTTTTCAGACAGGCTGCGACATAGGAAAGGATATTGGCTTAGCGGAACTGCAGAAACAATATGACGCCGTCATACTCTGCTGCGGGGCAAAAAAACCGAGAGATCTGAAGGTTCCGGGCAGGGAAGAATGCAGGGATGTTTTTTATGCGGTGGATTTTCTGAAATC
>JABUSX010000177.1 GCA_021442545.1 Eubacterium sp.
GCCCGGAGAGAGGGGCAGCGGCATTGTGACGGCGTCGGCCTGCAGTGAAGACATTCTGGATCTGAACTGGCAGCGGCTGATCCTGACCCATCTGACGGAAAAGGAACACGTCGGCGTTCTGACCGGATCTCCCATTACGGACATGAAGATCACGCTTCTGACAGGACGGGCACATCTCAAGCATACCGACGGAGGCGATTTCAGGCAGGCGACCTACCGCGCGCTCCGCCAGGGACTGATGCAGGCAAAGAGCCGGCTCCTTGAGCCCTGGTACAGCTTTGTACTGGAAGTTCCGCAGGAAAATGCGGGGCGGGCCATGGCGGATATTCAGCGGATGAGCGGGCGGTTTGAAGGGCCGGAGATCACAGGGGACCTGGCCGTTCTGACCGGAACGGCGCCGGTATCCGAAATGCAGGAATATATGACGCAGGTCAATGTTTATACAAGAGGACGCGGCCGCCTCAGCTGCAGCCTGAAGGGTTATGAGATCTGCCATAACGAGGAAGAGATTCTGGCCGGCAGCAGCTATGATCCGGAAGCGGATCTTTCCAATACGCCGGATTCTGTTTTCTGCGCACACGGAGCAGGCTTTACCGTCAAATGGGACAAGGTGTCCGAATATGCACAGGTGGATTCCGGGTGGAAAAGGACTGCTCCGCGGGTATCTTTAAGTTGACATTTTATTCAGACAATTTACAATAAGGTGGGGGGGTAGACGCATGATGCAGAAGGTCATATACAGACCTCATCTTGTGTGAATTTTTTTACGGAATTTGCTGAAAACAGTGGGAAAAGCAGGATACAGCAGATCATGTACAGATCTTTATTATGAAACACGCCGTATCAAAGTGAATTTCCGAACAGGTGACTGCTGTTTATTCTGCAGACCGGTATCGGATAAAATGATTAATTAAGGGGGAAGTATGGATTTTACAAATTTCTATCAGCATGAAACAGATGTCTATTCACTGAAGGGGTTCGAGCCGCAGATCGTGGATGCGGACTATCTGAAAAAACTCGGCGTTTCGGTTATTCCTTCCGAACAGACGCTTGAGGGGCTGACCCGCGGTTCACGGATCTTCATGGACCGCCTGAAAAACAGAACGGTGATCCCGGTTTCTCATCTGCAGATGGAAGAAATCGTTCCGGACGAAGTGGAAACGGAGATCCACAATTACACGGGCAGATGCCCGACACTGACTTTTGAACTGAATCCGGTGAAGGGCTGCAATGTCGGCTGCCAGTATTGTCTGGTGACGGACGGCGTTCATGAGCAGACCTTGACGGCCTATGAAAATTATCATCTCTATGTGAGAAAACTCCTGAAAGAGATGAACGGAACGCCGACGCAGGAGGCGACGGAGGAGGATATCCGGGAGAGAAGCCGGCTGCTGAAGGAACTGGCGGAGGCCATTGAGAGCACGCCGGAAAAGAAGAAGGATATCGAACGGCAGATCGTGGAGCTGAGCCGCGGCAAAAACTGGAATCACTACTATTACTATTCGCCGAAGACGGAAGCCTTCCAGGAACCGACGCTGCAGACCGGCATCGCACACAGAATACTGAAAGAATTTATCCGGCATTTTGAAGAATATCCGGATTCAAATGCACGTCTTTTTATTGCCTCGAAGGCCGGTACGAAGCATCTGCTCTGCGAGTATGAAGGTGAGTCGATTCTGGATCTCTTTAAGGCACTGAAAGACCGGATGCAGTTCAATACCAGCGTGTCTATTATGCCGAAGGAATTCCGGGATCTCATCGAGCCGTACGCGGCACCGATCGAGGAACGACTGAATGCGGTCCGTCTCTGTCAGGATAACGGCATCCTTTCCAATTCCGCACTGATCCAGCCGATTTTCACGCCCTATCTGACAGAAGAACATATCAAGGAGTTTTTCGATGCGCTTCATGATGCCGGCATTATCAATTACAAACCGGAATTTCTGACGGCATGCATGGAAAACCTTGCAATGCTCGGACAGTGGCTTGGCCATTTCGATAAATCTCTGGAAAAAGCACTTTACGAAGACTATATTATGCCGGAAAACGCCGATCACAAAAAGCAGCGCGGCCGGACGGCTCCGGACCGGGCACTCAGTATTTCCAATATCCGCAAAATGATGGATTACACGGAAAAGATCGGAATCTCCACGAGCATCTGCTACTGGGTCCGCAAACAGCTGAATATCGGGGACGACATGATCCCTCTGAT
>JABUSX010000303.1 GCA_021442545.1 Eubacterium sp.
AAGGCAAACTGCAAAGGATCGTGAATTGCCTTCAGAACAGCGCAGAAACAGGAAGCAGGCGGCATTTTCCGAACAGGAAACAGGGCGATCCGCCCGAAACCAGTACGGGAGTAATAGTAATGGAAGAAAAAACAATGATATCCTACGAAGGTCTTCGCGAGCTGGAAGACGAGCTGCATGACCGGAAAGTAAACCGCCGCCGTGAGATCGCAGATGCGATCAAGGTTGCAAGAGAACAGGGTGACCTCTCTGAAAATGCCGAGTACGATGCGGCAAAAGACGAACAGAGAGACAACGAAGCCCGGATCGAAGAGATCGAAAACATCCTGAAATCCGTGGAAGTTCTCGACGAAACCGACATAGATGAGAAAAAGATCACGATCGGAAGCAAGGTCAAGATCCGCGATCTGGAATATAAAGAAGACATGGAAATCACGATCGTGGGTCCGACAGAAGCCAACAGCCTGGAAGGAAAGATCTCGAACGATTCTCCGCTGGGTTCTGCGCTGATGGGCATGGAACGCAACAAAAAAGTCGTTGTACAGACACCGGGCGGACCGGTGGAATACAAGATCCTGAGCGTGACGCGTAAGTAATAAAAAACCCGGATCGAAATCAGGAAGAACAGAAGAAAAGACCCTGTACGTGAGCCGGAGGATGACAGAAAATCCGGCCCCGGAACGGGGAAAAGACCTATCGAAAAGAGAGGAACAACATGGGTGAGCAGAAGGAAAACAGACAGCAGCAGGCGAAAAAGGCACCGGATCTGAACCAGGTCCTGAGAGTCCGGAGAGAAAAACTGCAGGAACTCCAGGAAAGCGGACAGGATCCGTTCCTTATTACCGAATACGACCAGACACAGCACAGCGTTCAGATCAAAGAAAACTTTGAAGAATTCGAAGGGAAAGATGTATCCGTGGCCGGCCGTATCATGAGCAAACGCGTGATGGGCAAGGCATCGTTCTGCCATATTCTGGATAAGGAAGGGCAGATCCAGTGCTATGTGACGCGTGACGATCTCGGAGAAGAGGAATACAAAGCCTTCAAACGCATGGACATGGGAGACATCGTCGGCATCAAGGGATTCGTTTTCCGCACACAGATGGGCGAGATCTCCATCCACGTCAAAAAGATCACGCTGCTGACGAAGTCACTGCACCCGCTTCCCGAAAAATTCCACGGCCTGCAGGACACCGACATCCGGTACAGACAGCGCTACGTCGACCTGATCATGAATGCAGAAGTCCGCACGACCTTCATCAAACGCTCGCAGGTCATCCGTGAGATCCGCCGTTTCCTGGACGGACGCGACTTCATGGAAGTGGAAACACCGATGCTGGTCGATAACGCCGGCGGCGCGGCAGCCCGCCCCTTCATCACACACTACAACGCTCTTGATGAAGACAAAAAACTGCGCATCTCGCTGGAACTGTATCTGAAACGCCTGATCGTCGGCGGGCTCGAAAGAGTCTATGAGATCGGCCGCGTCTTCCGCAACGAAGGGCTCGACACCCGTCATAATCCGGAATTTACGCTGATGGAGCTGTACCAGGCCTATACCGATTACAACGGCATGATGGAACTGACCGAGAGCATGTTCCGCCATGTTGCGCGGGCCGTCAACGGCAGCGCCGTTCTTTCCTATCAGGGAAAAGAGATCGACATGGAGAAGCCGTTCCGCCGGCTCACCATGACCGATGCCGTGAAAGAATATGCCGGTGTGGATTTCTCGCAGATCACGACAGACGAAGCGGCACGCGCCGAAGCCGATGCACATCACATCGCTTACGAAAGCTATCATAAGAGGGGCGATATCCTCGCACTCTTCTTCGAAGAATACTGTGAAGACAAGCTGATTCAGCCTACGTTCATCCTCGACCATCCGATCGAGATCTCTCCGCTTACCAAGAAGAAACCCGGTCATCCCGGTCTCGTGGAACGCTTTGAGCTCTTCGTCAACGGCTGGGAAATGGCAAATGCCTATTCCGAACTGAACGATCCGATCGACCAGAGAGAACGCTTCGCGGCACAGGATGCCCTTGCAGACGCCGGAGATGAAGAAGCAAACCACACCGATGAAGACTTCCTGCATGCTCTTGAGATCGGCATGCCGCCCACAGGCGGAATCGGCTACGGCATCGACAGACTCTGCATGCTGCTGACCGACAGCGCGGCGATCCGGGATGTGCTGCTGTTCCCGACAATGAAG
>JABUSX010000339.1 GCA_021442545.1 Eubacterium sp.
ATTCCGTACAGAAAGATTTCGGTATCTCTGCCGAAGCGGCCGGTCACATAATCGATCCAGCAAAGTATGTCATAGCGTTCCTTTACGCCGAACGTCAAGGTATTGCCGCCGCTTTTCCCGTGTGCACGGTTGTCGATCAGCAGGGTATTGTATCCGTTTTCGCGGGCGATCTTATTTCCCCCGCAGAAATCCCGCAGACCCGAGCCGCGGTATCCGTGGGCCATGATCAAGACCGGCGCACCGTCCCGCACATGCAGATAACGTCCCGACAGCGTAAGACCGTCCTTCGAGCGGGTCTGAACCGTTTCCCAGGGAAGATCCCACATCTGTTCTACCAGCATTTTCATCTCGTCCCGGTACGGATCCAGTTCCTTTTTCTGCGGCAGCGGCACAACCCGCTCCTTCATTTTGTCCGAATTCCGTGCAGCCGTATTGTACAGCGAATAGAGCAGACCAAAAAACACAACCGCAGCAATCACAAGTATAACGATTAAAATAGTCATTCTAAAATATCCGAACCGAAATGCCGCAGCCCGTGCATGAGCTCTGCAGCGATCCCGGTTCGCACTCCTTTTTTCTGTTCCGCCGTCTCCGGCAGATTTTATTTTGAATCTAACTTCGTTTTCCGCCGATTTAACCGATCTGCATTCAGCACGGCTTTCGGTCTTTTTTCAACACAGGCGTTTCCGGTGGAATCACCGTCTGCCGGCTGCAGCTTCTTTTCGCTCTGCAGCTGTCTTTTATTCAGCACCGGCGTTTCCGGAAAATTCACACTCAGTCAGCCACAGCTGTCTTCAGTGCAACTTCCATCATCTGGTGGAAGCTGTTCTGGCGTTCCTCTGCGCTCAGAGCTTCGCCCGTGAAGATATGATCGGAGATCGTGAAGAGCGCCAGCGCGTTCTTATGCTCCGCCATCGCCGTCAGGTAAAGGCCGGCCGCTTCCATCTCCACGCAGAGGTGGCCGGTATCCCTTGCGATCTTGTTGATCTCTGCATTCGGATGATAGAAGAAATCCGATGTATAGACCGCACCGACATGTGCGGATACGCCAAGTTCTTCCGCAGCACGAACAGCTGTGTTCAGCAGATCGAATGTAGCCGTCGGCGCCATGATCCCCGGGAGGCCGTAGGAGGTGGCCATCGTTGAATTTGTCGAAGCCGCCATTGCGATCACGACATCGTTCAGATGAACATTCTCGCCAAGCCCGCCTGCCGAACCGATCCGGATGATCGTGTCAACATCAAAGAACTGAAAAAGCTCATGCGCATACAGAACGAAAGACGGCATGCCCATGCCCGATCCCATAACGGAAACTTCCTTGCCTTCGTATGTGCCCGTGAAACCAAGCATGTTCCGGACATCATTGAAAAGAACCGGATTTTCCAGATAATGATCTGCAATATATTTTGCACGAAGCGGATCGCCCGGCATCAAAACCGTTTTGGCTACATGTGTTCCATCTTTCAATTCAATACTTGCTGACGGTGAACTTTTTCCCATAACATTTTCCCTTTCTGTTCCGATTCTGCTGGTTATTTCAATCTTTTCGAAAACCCTGTAACAGGCTTTTTTCCGCAATTCTCCGGCTTTTCCCTTTATTTGCCGGAATTCAGCCTTTTCAGTTCCGCGTGTTCTTCTCTTCTGCTCTCCGAAAACTGCCGGTTCCGTTTGTTTTCATTCCTGCGCCCCGGCATTTTCCCCGCTTTTCGAAGTTCCGCGCAGGCCTTCGGGCATACGCTTCAGAATTTTCCGCCCGGCCAATCAGGCGCTTTCCTCATAATAGACTTCTTCGTAATAATACTCTTCGCCGTTTTCATCGATGTACACGTCACCTTCATATATGACTTCGCCGCCCTCATCGGTCATTTCTTCTTCGATGACCTCTTCTTCGACGACTTCTTCGACCTCTTCCTCTTCTTCGTCTTCGCTCTCTTCATCATCCGCAGCCGCCGCATAGGCGTCGTAGACGATGGCCGGTGCCGGGCGCAGCTCGAAGGGCTGGGAATAATAGATCACTACCGGCATATCGACATAGACCAGGTCAAAGATGACCGCAGCCGCGTCAAGCGGAAGATTGATGCAGCCGTGGGAACCGTTCCAGATGTATTCCTCACCGCCGAAAGCCCATTTCCAGGTGGCATCGTGCAGGCCGTGTCCCTCATAGGTAAACGGCATCCAGTAATTGACCGTCGTCACGTAGGAATACTG
>JABUSX010000338.1 GCA_021442545.1 Eubacterium sp.
AGAACATCAAAGACGGACAGGAGACGATTCCTGTCCGTTGTTTTCACAGGTATACGAATCGGCACAGTGCGGTTATAAAGAAAACGGGCAGGAACACATCCTGTCCGTTGTTTTTCGGTCATACAAGCCGCTTTACACGGGGAGCTTTGCGAGCTGCTGAAGGGCGCGATCCCGTATAAGTACGGTAAGGTGCTCCTCGAACCAGGCTTCCCGGGCCTGAGGCAGAACTTCCGCAGTGCCGTATTCCGAAAGAATGTTGCAGGTGCGGTTGAACGTTTCCGGAGGACACTGCCCGCCGTGAACGATCAGGCGGCAGCCCTCTTCAGGCGGAGAAAGAATATAGGCCGTGTTCTGTTCCGCATACGAATCCGAGACGGCATGAGACGCCCGGATCAGTTCATCCAGAGAATGAAAGCGGAATGATTTGACGAGGAAGGCCGGTTCTGCGGTTTCTTTCTTTTCGGAAGAAGAACGGGGAGAAGACTTTGCAGGAGAAGACTTTGCCTCTGAGGAGGATGCTTCTGCCTTCCGGCTCTCATAAAACTTCTGGAAGAGATCCAGGATATCGTCTGCGCCGATAAAATTCTGGCTTTCCGTGCCGGGTGCCGCGTTTTCTTCATCGGATTTTGTGAATCGTGAGAAACGTGTATCCAGTTCTTCCGGATCATCCACGCGTGTAATGATCAGCACAATGCTTTCCGGCGATGTCGGAATGGCCTCGATCATCAGGGGGGAATTCCCCGTCGAAAAACCGACTGTGTACTCGGCCTCTTCCATCATATCCCGAAAAAGCTTTTTTGCTTTATCCGAACCGTAAGCAAGCTCAGCCAGACGGATCTGCCGGCTGACAAGATCCTCGCGGGTCAGTGTGCAGCGTATTTGGTTTTCACTGAGTTTTTCAATCTTCATATTATTCAGCTCTCAACAAAACCGAGCAAAGGTTGTTTCTTTAAATACCGGATCCGGCTCTCATAACCGGATGGGGTGAGGTTTCCGGAAAACTTCCGGTGTTGTTTCTTTTATGATGCCCTAAACATAGCATATCCGTATACAAAGATGCAAGCACAGGATGAGAGGGACATCAGACTGTCCGTGCGGATCGTATTTCGGTCAGGCATCAGACAAATCATCCGATCATCTGATATAAATGTTCTGTCCGCTGATCGTATCCGCATCCTCTGAAAGCAGGAACTTCATCACGGAAGATACTTCTTCCGGATACAGATTTCTGCCGCGCAGGCTGTTTTCGGCGGTTTCCGAAACGATCATGTCCGGC
Source organism: Eubacterium sp. (assembly GCA_021442545.1). GTDB lineage: Bacteria > Bacillota > Clostridia > Lachnospirales > Lachnospiraceae > Bilifractor. The sequence goes on from JABUSX010000338.1 coordinate 1,277, forward strand.
ACGGAAGCCAGATACTTTGTATCCACCATTTCCGGGGAAACCGCGTTGATGCAGATTCCTTTTCCTTCGTATTCCGCGGCAAGACTCTTCATAAGACCCAGAAGTGCATATTTTGAAGACGTATATACAGATAAAAACCTGGGAGGGACATGGATCACACAGGAAGAAAGCAGAAACAGGATCTTTCCGCTCTTCTTTCTGGACATCCCCGGAAGAAATTCATGGCAGACCAGCACAGAGGAGCGCAGAGATACGTCAATCGCCGAGGAAAACTGCTTCCATTCTGTTTTGCGGAACTGCCGGTATTCCAGTCTGTCTGCCGGAGAGAGAATGATATGATCCGGGGAATACCCGTCCTTCTGAATCTGCTTTGCGAAATCTTTTGTGGCTTCATAATCTGCAAAATCGCATTGATATCCGATGATTTTTTCACCGAATTCCTCCCGGAGTTTCGTAACCGCCGCTTCACCGGAGCGGTAGTGGCACAGAATCGTCGTGTAATCTGAAGCGGTCTGCCGGATAAAAGCCTGGCAGATATCGGATGATGCGCCCAGAACCAGAAGTGTTTTTTCATTTGTATTACTCATGATGAATACCTGCCTTTTCATTCTGTTTTTTTGTGGCTGCGGGAACAGATGATCCGTCTTCAGCCGGGGTCATCAGCTTCTTTGCTTTTGTCCTGTATCTGGATGATACCTGCCCGTATTTTTCCCGTACAGACTTTTTCGCCATCCTGGTTCGTGATCGTAACCTTTATTGTAAACACGTTCAGATGTTCCCGGATATCCTGGACTTTTCCGGAAACGGTCAGAACCGTTCCCGGGTATACAGGCTTTCTGAAACTGACTTCTGCGGAATGCAGCAGACAATCTTTTCCGGGAAGGTAAACGCCTGCGAGCGTCGAGAAAAAAGAAGCGGT
>JABUSX010000378.1 GCA_021442545.1 Eubacterium sp.
TTCGCAGAGGAAAGCGGCATTACGGACAGGAAGGACAGATACGAGGAAATGCTGGCTTACCTGGCCGCTCTGCCCGGAAATAAAAAGACCATGTATGTTCTGAAAAGCGCCGACAAGACCGGAGAGATACAGATGTATGTCCCCTTCTACGAGGCACTTGGTATGAAGACATATATCGTGGATGCGGAGGACATTGCGGATCTGCGTGAGGATCTTTCCGAATGTTTTGTGGTGAGTGCGCTGAATCAGAAGGATATTCTTTCGCTTCCGCAGGAAAAGATGAAGCAGATCATGGACGCAGGCTGCCGTAATGATATGCGTACGGTCTTTCTTCTGCATGACAAACGCTTCTTCAGATTGTTCGACTGCCCGGAGTTTACGTCGAAGTGTCTGACGAAGGAAGAAACCCTGTTTCTGCAGGAGCATTCCGTAAAGACCTTTCTTTTCAATCCGGACAGAGAGGAATTTGAAAAAGCAAGGTATGAAAAAGACGGTTACATCCTGAAGCCTGCAAAGCTCGGGAAAAGTGAAAACGTCTGTGCCGGCGAGCTGCTTTCCGAAGAAGCATGGGCAGCACTTTTTGAAAACGATCTTTCCGACTGGATCCTCCAGCCCTTTATCCGCCAGAAGGCATACAGCATTACCTGGGAAGGGACGCCGTTTACGGATTACGTAAGCGGAGCGCTGCTGAGCATGGACGGGAACTATTTCGGACCCGGCATGTTCCGTACGTCATCCTGCCCCGTACTCAATAAGACTGATGACAGAAAGATCGCACCGGTCGTGACGGATCAGTATGACAGGTTCGGACGGTATTATCTCCTGTAGGGAAGCTGCCGGGGAAACAATTTTCTGTCCGGAGACTGAATGATTCGTGCCGGAACGGCAGGCAGGGCAGCGATCTGTGCAGCAGTGACAGGCAGCGCAGCGATATGTGCCGAAATGATCGGCAACGCAATGATTGAAAATAAAAGAATTGGTTCGGATATGCTTAGAATTTATCATACAGACGAAACTGCAGAATGGGACAGGATCGTAAAAAGCTTTTCGGAATATGATTTTTATTATCTGAACGGCTATGCGAAGAGTGTCGAAGTGCAGGAACACGAAGAAGTTGTACTGTTTTACTACGAGTCGGAACACCTTCGGGGAATCAATGTCGTTCAGATCCGAAAGATCAACGACATTCCTTTTTTCAGGGACAGACTCGAAGACCGGTATTACGACCTCACGACACCTTACGGGTACGGAGGCTGGCTGCTGGAAGAAAAGGGCGACATCTCTGTTGTCGGTGAACTGGACAGAGAATATTCCGAATGGTGCCGGGATCATCATATCGTCTCTGAATTTGTCCGGGTTCATCCCGTCATTGCAAACGAACGTTATCTGAAAGATTTTTACCGGGTTCTTCCATGCGGAAGCGTGATCGCGATCGATACAAAAGAACCGGATCGTATCTGGACCAATATGGAGAGCAAGACGCGCAAGAGCATCCGGAAGGCCAGAAGGAACGAATTCTGCGTAAGGCGTTCGACGGAGGATGAGGCATATGAAGCGCTGAGCCGCCTGTATTACAGAACGATGGACAGGGTGCAGGCAGACGGGTCGTATTACTTTTCCGAAGACTATTTCCGGACAATGAAAAAGGAACTGAAAAGCAGTACGCAGATCTTTCTGGTCGAAACGAAGGAAAAAGAGATCGCCGCGGCAGCCATGATGATGGGGGAAAACGGTCTTTTTACAGGTCATCTGGCAGGCACGGAGGAAGACTACCTGAGCCTCGGCGTTGTATCTCTTCTGTACTATGAGGCTGCGGTATGGGCAGGTGAAAACGGATATGATGTTTTTCATTTAGGAGGAGGAGTCGGATTTAAAAGGGACAGTCTTTTTGCATTTAAGGCTTCCTTCACCAAAAACGGGGAAAGGGAGCATTTTTTTGCAAATAAGATATTTGACCGGGAAATCTATGATAAACTATTATGGATGAGAACCGAAAAGGGAACAGTCCGGCAGAATGCAGGATCCGGCTACTTTCCGGAATACAGAGCCGAATCTGGTGCTGCGTGGAGCAGACCGGATAAGCTGTGAAGAACACCACCGAATGTTGTATAATACTTAAGACAGCTTCAGGACGAAAACAGATACGGCGTGGTTCGTATGAAACAGAAGGCAGATACGGCGTGGTTC
>JABUSX010000461.1 GCA_021442545.1 Eubacterium sp.
CGATCGGTGACCGGATCATGGGCAAACTTTACGTTTGTTCCGCCGATCACGCCGATATGTTCCACGATCTTATAGGCAGCTTCCTGCAGTCTCTGCTGAAGTTCTTCAGAAATCGTCAGCATCGGTGCCGTGCAGAAGGAATCACCTGTATGGATACCCATCGGATCGACGTTTTCAATGAAGCAGACCGTGATCATGTTGTTGTCTTTGTCACGAACCACCTCAAGTTCCAGTTCCTCCCAGCCAAGTACAGATTCTTCGACCAGCACCTGATGAACAAGGCTCGCCGCCAGTCCGCGTGCGCAGACGGTCTGAAGTTCTTTGCGGTTATAAACCAGACCGCCGCCGGTTCCGCCCATCGTATAGGCCGGACGCAGAACGACCGGATACCCCAGATCATCTGCAATGGCAAGTGCTTCATCTACGCTGTAGGCAACCTCACTTCTGGCCATGCCGATGCCGAGAAGATCCATCGTCTGCTTAAAGGCAACGCGGTCCTCTCCTCTCTCGATTGCATCTGCCTGTACGCCGATAACCTGTACGCCGTATTTATCCAGAATCCCCTTTTTATAGAGCTCTGCACAAAGATTGAGACCCGATTGACCACCTAAATTAGGAAGCAGTCCATCCGGTCTCTCTTTTGCAATTATCTGTTCAAGACGTTCGGCGTTGAGCGGTTCAATATAGGTCTGATCGGCCATTCCGGGGTCGGTCATGATCGTTGCGGGATTAGAATTGACAAGAACAATTTCATAACCGAGACTGCGGAGAGCCTTGCAGGCCTGTGTACCGGAGTAGTCAAACTCACAGGCCTGTCCGATTACGATCGGGCCTGAACCTATGATAAGGATCTTGTGAATATCTTGTCTTTGTGCCATTCTGTGTCCTCCTTTATTGAATCATACCTGTGTTAACTGATTTTTCTTTATGATTACAGCACCCTGCCCGCGGATCCGTTTTCCGGATCGCATCATGCAATCTTCCTGCGCACAGAGATGTTATTTTTATGATACTTCAAACTTATAGCCGAGTCCCCATACGGTCCGGATATAAGATCCGCATCTGCCCAGCTTGCTCCTGAGCTTCTTGACATGGGTATCAATCGTGCGGGCATCCCCGAAGTAATCGTAATTCCAGACACTGTTCAGGATTCTGTCTCTTGACAGAGCCGTCCCCGGATTCTTCATAAAATATTCCAGAAGTTCAAACTCCTTGATGCTCAGTTCAATCGATTTTCCGTCCACACGCACCTCATGTGCCGCTTCGTCCAGAACAATACCGCCTGCTGTAAGTGCCTCCTGCCGGACACTGCGGCTTCGTCTCAGAAGTGCTCCGACACGTGCCACCAGAATCGGCGGTGAAAACGGCTTGGCAATGTATTCATCCACACCAAGATCGAAACCCAGAAGCTCGTCCTTTTCTTCACCGCGCGCCGTCAGCATGATAATCGGCACCCGTGATACCTGCCGGATTTCCCTGCAGACGCTCCAGCCGTCAAGTTTCGGCATCATCACATCCAGGATGATCAGGGCTATATTTTTATCCTCATAAAAGGCGGTCAGAGCTGCTTCGCCGTCTGCCGCCTCAATAACCGAATATCCATCTTTCACGAGAAAATCACGCACCAGCTTCCGCATACGGTCTTCATCATCAACGACCAGTATTTTTGTCTGTTCCATACATTTTCCCCATAAGAAATCCGCCTCCGTATCTTTTTCAGACCGGGCGGATCAGGACATACAGCCTCTTCTGTCTCCGTTTTATTCAGGAACCGGTCTGCCGGGATTTATCCGCCGGCAGACCGCTGCCTGATATTGTTTTTTATCAATACGTACTTATTTCCCCAGTATGCGTCTAAGCTCTTCGATCATTCTGACCGGAAGTTTGTTAATCAATCTTACAAACTCTCTGTTCACTCCTACACCGCCTGTCACTGTTCCAAGTTCATCCAGAGAAAGACATGTATCCTGGAAACCCGCCAGAACGATTTCCGCCTGCTCCGGTGTAAAATCGGCACCTGCTTCTTTTGCATAAGCAATAAATTCCTGTACTGTCATCTTAAGCGTCCTCCTTTTTAAAAGAATCCATCATTCCGGATGCTTACAAGGATCCCGGTTTCAGACCCTCAGAATAATATATCACATTCTGAGAAAAGTAGAATAGGAAAATAAAAATTTAACAATTCT
>JABUSX010000242.1 GCA_021442545.1 Eubacterium sp.
ATGAATGGCGCCGTCAACGCCTCCGCCGCCCAGCAGCAAATTGTTTGCCGCATTGACGATCGCATCCACAGAAAGCTTTGTTATATCCGTTTTAACAACTTTGATCTTCATTTCGTTAATCCTGCTTTCCTGTCAGCTGCAGTTCTTCTGCCTTCGCCTTCATCCCGTTGATCACGATCTCCGATACGTCTCTGATTTCCATGCCGAGCATTTCGCATCCCTTCAGGATCAGCCCTCTGTCGCATTTGGCGGCGAATCTCTTATCCTTCCACTTTTTCATAAAGCTTTTGACTTCCATATCCGTGATGCCGTTCGGCCGCATACGGGCTGCCGCCTGTACGATCCCGGTCAGTTCGTCCACGGTAAAAAGACTTTTTTCCATATCGGTGACCGGCTCCACATCCGTGCATCCGCCGTATCCGTGAGAGAGAATTGCCCGGACGTCCTCTTCCGGTACACCAAATTCAAGAAGAGGGGCCTCCGTATGGGCCAGGTGTTCATCGGGATATTTTTCATAATCATAGTCATGAAGCCAGCCGACAGCTTCCCAGCGCTCTTTGTCCGCTCCAAAGTGTTCCGCCATCGCGCCCATTGCCGCAGAAACATTTGCCGCATGCAGCAGAAGATGTTCCTCCGTGACCATTGAAGCATTGATTTCCTTTGCTTTTTCAAGAGTCAGTTTTTCCATGATCCACGCTCCCTCATTAAATACTGTTTGTTATTCAAAACGGCTGCATCTTTTCCGGTTATGCACACAGATACAGCATTCCTATCCGTTGCTTTCATCCCTGTTTTTCATCAGGAAGGTTCTTGCTCCCCCGATGAAATAAAGAGAACCACAGGCACAGATGACCTCTTCTTCTCCTCTGCCAGTCGGATTTAACGTAGGGTCGTTTTTGAATTTTGACGCCTTGGCGGGCATCTCATCTATGCAGTCCCGTACCCTTTCCTCTGTTTCACTGCTGCACTCCTGCGGCTTTTTACACGCCTCTCTTCCACTTTTCAACGCCTTTTCGAAGGCTTCTTCTATGGACGCGCATCCCGCTGCGGCCACGCCTGCCCGGCGGATCTTTTCCGCAAGCCTTTCTGCATCCAGTGCCCGCTCCGAATCCGGGGTCACCGTATAAAAGCATTCTGCACAGGAGACCAGGTCTCCGATCATCGATTCGTAATCCTTATCGGCCAGCACGCCGAATACGAAGCGGATCTTTTTCCCCGGAAAATACAGCCGCAGGTTTTCTGCAAGCATGCGGATCCCGTTCGGATTGTGTGCACCGTCCAGCAGAATATACGGGTTCCGGGAGATCAGTTCGAGGCGCCCCGGCCATTTTGCATGAAGCAGTCCCTCCCGGATGCTTTCTTCCGTGATTTTCTGCCACCTGTCCGAAATGGTAAGAGCGGCCAGCACTGCAGCCGACGCGTTGATACGCTGGTGTTCCCCAAGCAGCGTGATCTTCAGATCCGGCAGTGCAAAGGAAAAGGTCTGGCCTTCAAGTGAATTTTCTCCTGAAGTGATGCTGTTCTCATCCAGTTTGAGGAGTTCCGCACTTCTTTCCCGGCAGACCGTTTCAAATACCGACATGGCTTCCGGCTCCTGCGGAAAGACAACGACTCTCCCGCCGTCTTTTATGATTCCTGCTTTTTCATATGCGATCTTCCCGATCGTATCACCAAGGTATTCCACATGATCCAGATCGATCACGGTGATCACGGATATCTCTGCTTCGCGGATGATGTTTGTGGCATCCAGCCGTCCGCCCATTCCGACTTCCAGCACTACGATGTCACAGGGCTGTTCCGAATAATACAAAAACGCAACGGATGTTACGATCTCAAAGATAGTCGGGATATTCATGCCGTCCGCCTCCATAGATTCCACGGCAAGCTTTACCCGTTCCGTATACGCAATCAGTTCTTCTTCTGAAATATTCCTCCCGTCGAGCCGGATGCGTTCCGTAAACTCTTCCAGATACGGCGATGTATACAAGCCGGTATGATAACCGGACGCGCGAAGAATACTGTCCAGAAATGCCGAGGTGGATCCTTTCCCGTTTGTTCCCGCAACATGGATATATTTCAGCTTATCCTGCGGATTTCCGAGGCGTTCCAGCAGGTTCCGGACCGCTCCCAGGCCGGGATGGATCCGCGCATACCGCGGTGCGTTTAAAAAATCCATTACCTCCT
>JABUSX010000366.1 GCA_021442545.1 Eubacterium sp.
ATCGCACAGGAATACGGAGATGGCTATGTGCATCTTACGACCCGCCAGGGCTTCGAAATCGAAGGAATCCGGCTGGAGGATATGGAGGAAGTCAACAGAAAGCTTCAGCCGATCATCGATCTTGCAGGGATCAATCAGAACACAGAAGATAAGGATAAGGGATACAGCGCATCCGGTACAAGAAATATTTCGGCGTGCATCGGAAACAATGTGTGCCCGTTCGCAAATTACAATACGGCCAGGCTGGCCAGGCGGATCGATAAGGAGATCTTTCCGAATGACCTTCATTTCAAGGTTGCCTGCACAGGCTGTTCCAACGACTGTGCCAAGGCAAGAATGCATGACTTCGGCATTATCGGCATGACGGAACCGCAGTACGACCCCGGCAGATGCATCAGCTGCAATGCCTGTGTCAAAGGATGTACATCGCTTTCCGTCAGCGCGCTCAGAATGGAAAACTATAAGATCATCAGAGATACGGAGAAATGCATCGGCTGCGGTGTCTGCGTCACGAAGTGTCCGACCCGTGCCTGGACAAGAAGCAAAAAGAAATATTATAAGCTTACGATCATGGGGCGTACCGGAAAGAAGAATCCGCGTCTCGGCAAAGACTGGCTGGTCTGGGCGGACGAGGATAACATTGTGAAGATCATTAAGAATACCTATGCATTTGTAGAAGAATTCATTTCCCCGGATGCGCCTGCAAGAAAAGAACATATCGGATACATCATCGACAGAGTGGGTTTTGAAAAGTATAAGGAGTATGCACTGAAAGATGTGGAACTTATGCCGGAGACGATTCTGTATAACCGGGTATACTGGGACGGAATTCATTACGACAACAGAAAATAAAAGGTGAATGTATGAAAAAAGTACAATCTTTGTGTAATTACTGCGCCATTGACTGTAATCTGGATTTTTACGTTGACGAGGAAGAAAACAGGATCGTCGGCGTAACGCCGACTCCCGGATATCCGGTCAATAACGGCTTCTGCTGCATAAAAGGTTTGTCTCTGGATAAGCAGCAGACGGTGGTTGATAAACCGCATACGCCGCGGGTGAAGCAGGAGGACGGAAGCTTCTCCTATCCCGGCTGGGACGCGGCATTTGAACTGATTGCCGGAAAATTCAGAGAGATCCAGGATAAATATGGTTATGAGGCCATTGCCGGGATATCCACCGGTCAGCTGACGATGGAAGAGTTTGCAATCAACGGCCACATTCTCCGCGATCACATGCACACGAATGTTGACGGAAATACACGGCTTTGCATGGCTTCTGCGGTCGTGGCGCACAAACAGAGCTATGGTTTCGATGCTCCGGGCTTTACACTTAAGGATCTTGATCTTTCGGACACGATCATTCTTGTAGGTGCGAATCCGGTTGTGGCACATCCGATCATCTGGGACAGGATCCGGGCCAACCGGAACAAGAAGCTTGTTGTGATCGATCCGAGAAGATCCGAAACCGCGAAGAACGCAGACTATTTCTATTCCATTAAATCAAAGACGGACTCGACGCTTTTCTACGGACTCGCCAATTATTTTATCGAGACAGATCAGGTGGATCATGAATTTGTGGATGCACATACGACGGGATTTGATGAGTACAGTGCGTTCGTGAAGGATTTTCCGCTTGAGAAGGTATCGGAGGTTACGGGAATCAGCCTGGATGAGATCAAAGAGCTGATCGGTCTGATCGAAAAAGGGGAACGGGTCTCTATCTGGTGGACGATGGGAATCAACCAGAGCCACAATGCGGTTCGTGCAGCCCAGTCGATCATTAACCTGCAGCTTCTGCTGGGAAATTACGGCAAACCGGGTACAGGTGCCAATTCCATTACAGGGCAGTGCAATGCCATGAGTTCACGTCTGTTTTCAAATCAGGCATCGCTCTATGGCCATCCTTTTGATAATCCGGATGCAAGAAAAAAGATTGCAGGCATTTTCCACTGTGATGAGGAGATTCTGGCAAAAGGACCGACGAAAACCTACAACCAGATCATTGAAGGGATCAACGCCGGAGAAATCAAAGCACTCTGGATCGTGTGTACGAATCCCAGACATTCGTGGACCAATAATGAAACCTTCCAGAAGGCTATGGATAAGCTGGAATTCTATGTGGTCCAGGATATCTACGATGATATCGAAAGTGCGGAGGGCTGTGACGTATTTCTTCCCGC
>JABUSX010000314.1 GCA_021442545.1 Eubacterium sp.
GTGTTGCTGTTGCTCTTATAGGCATGGACCGAAAGTTCAAGAACATCGCCGGCGGCCTTGATCGCAACGCGGAGCTGCTTTCGTGCGCTTTCGGAAAATTCGGTATCTGATTTCGAAAGGTTGTACAGGTCATCGGCCATGTGAGAAGCCAGGTCACCGATGCGTTCGAAGCAGCCCAGGGCTTTCAGCTGGAAGCTCTGTTCCCGCGTATCATTCTCCAGTACGATATGTGAGGACAGCTCCACCAGATACCGGCTCGACGCATCGGCCATCCGGTCGAGCAGTTCTTCCCGGCTTTGTATCTTCTGATAGACCTTGTCATCCGGTTTATCCAGCAGAGTGGCGGCGTTCCGGAAGTTCTTAAGAGATACGTCAGACATGTGACCGACGAGTTTGGAAGTCGTATCAAGCGCAAGACCCGGGTTTTCAAGCAGACGTACATCGAGCTCGCGAAGGCTCTTTTCGATGACGGCATCTTCGGGATCCTGCGGTGCGTCCGGAACCATCTTTTCCGCGATCGCGGCAAAGACATTGACGAAGGGAAGAAGGGCAACGGCCGGAATAATACGGAAGAGACCGTGGAGGTTCGCAACGCCGCCGGCGTCGAGAGGCATCGTCCAGAGCTGATCGGAGATGATACCGGCCTTGCGGAAGATCGCTATGCCGACGAACAGCATGGCCGCGGCAAACACGTTGTAGATAATGTGAACGAGGCAGGTCCGGACCTGATCGGGCTTCGCGCCGATCCGGCAGACGAGGAAGGTCGTCAGACAGTCGCCGATGTTGACGCCGATGATGACGGCGAAGATCGCCTGCATCGAAACACCGACGGAACTGGCGATCGACTGGATGATACCGACAACGGCCGAAGAACTTTGGATGATGGCGGTAACGCCCACACCGGCGAGGAAGCCGAGGAAGTAATTGTTTTCGAACGAGACGAGGAGCTTGCTCAGGGATTCGCTCATCGTTGCGACGGCGGCGCTCATGTTCATCAGACCGACAAACAGAATACCGAAGCCGACGAAGATCGTTCCCGCGGACTGCTTGGATTTGTCCTTGAAGAACATGATCAGAATGATGCCGATGATCAGAGCCATCGGAGCCAGATTATCTGATTTGAAGAAGAAGAGGATACTGTTCGAACCGGCCTGCACATCCATAAGACGAATGATCTGAGCCGTGATGGCGGTACCGACGTTGGCACCAAGGACAATGCCGATCGACTGACGGAATTTCAGGAAGCCGGCACCGACAAGACCGACTGTGAGAACGATCGTTGCCGTTGAACTCTGGATGACGCAGGTGACGATGACGCCGAAGAGGAAGCCGATGAGGCGGTTGCTGGTGACCTTTTCGAGGGTCGAGCGGAGCACTGCACTGGAACTGCTTTTCAGCCCGTCTCCCATGAGACGCATTCCGTAAAGGAACATGGCCAGACCGCCGAGCAGTGCAACGATGCGATAAAATGTATCCATGATCGTTTCCATCCCTTTTTGAGGTGACATTCTGTTCTGCCGGATCATGATACTCCGGCACAGCAAATGCCAGACTTCTGCTACGAATACAGTATACTCTTTTTTGAACTGACCGTCACTATGCGATTTTTCAGATAAGATAGTTAAAAAAACATCATAAATCAGAAATTCATGGTATCATAGGAGGGGTTTTACGGAATGACACAGATATTTATCTGCGCGGAAAAGTATTCACAGGATATCCGGCTTGTGAGCAGGCAGGTATTTATCATTTATCCGGTATCACGAGAAAGATTCACAGAATATCCGGCTTGTGAGCAGGCAGGTATTTCTGATGAAAGTTATAAGAAGATCTGAAAAGGAGGAAATGTAATGATCGGAATCGGAAGTGACCACGGCGGTTTTCAGCTTAAAGAAGAACTTAAGGCGCACCTGGAGTCGCGCGGATTTGAAGTAAAGGATTTCGGCGCATACGATGAAAGTTCCTGCGATTATGCGGATATCGCGGAGCCGGTCGCGCGTGCCGTGGCATCGGGCGAGTGTGAGAGAGCTATTCTGGTCTGCGGCACAGGCATCGGCATGTGCATGGCCGCAAATAAAGTAAAAGGGATCCGTGCAGCCGTCTGTTCGGACTGCTTCAGCGCAAAGCTGACCCGCGAACACAATGACTGCAACGTTCTCTGCCTGGGCGGACGCGTTGTCGG
>JABUSX010000279.1 GCA_021442545.1 Eubacterium sp.
GCGGAGAAGTTTCCGGAAGCAGGTAAAAGATCCGAACGGGATCATAAACGACAGAGCAGTGCCGTTCGGGGCGGCTGAATGAGGCGGAAAAAGTTCCGGAAGAAAGTGAAAGATTCCCGGAAGATCATGATTGCTGAAAAGGTGACATGCAGGGAACAGGACTGAAAAGAGGAAGAAAGATATGGGTGAAGCAGACATCACGATAAGGGAGATCCTGCCTGTTTTTCTGGCATTCGGTGTAAGCGCCGTTGTGACGGCTCTGCTTATTCCCTGGCTGCGGCGCCGCAAGGCACAGCAGACAGAACGGGAAGAAGGTGTGGCTTCCCATCTGAAAAAAGCCGGAACACCCACCATGGGCGGTATTGCGATTCTGATCGGTATTTTTGCGGCATCCCTGTTTTTCGGGGACCGCTTAGCCGGAGAAGGTGTTATTCTTTTTATGGTCGCAGGCTTTGGACTGATCGGTTTTCTGGATGATTTCCTGAAAGTATTCTTAAAACGCTCTGACGGTCTGATCGCCTGGCAGAAGCTTCTTCTTGAAATCGTAGTGGCCGTGGTCTTTCTCATTCTGCTCGGAAAAGCGGGAATCAACCTGGATATGATCGTTCCCTTCAGCGGCGGAAGTCTGGTCAGCTTCGGCATTCTGGGGATTCCCTTTGCCGTCATCGTGATTCTGGCAACGGTAAATGGCGTGAATTTCACGGACGGACTGGATGGACTTGCATCGACGGTGACCATCATAGTGGCCGTTTTCTTTGCCATTGCTTCTGTCGTGAAAAACGGAAGCCTTTCGCTCAGCAGCCTTGCCGTGATCGGTGCGATGCTCGGCTTTCTTGTCTTCAACGCCTATCCGGCAAAGATCTTCATGGGTGACACCGGTTCTCTGGCTCTCGGAGGATTTGTGGCCGGCACGGCTTATGTCCTTCATATGCCGCTCTTCATCCCCATTATCGGGATTATTTATGCTGTTGAGCTGCTTTCTGTTGCCATGCAGGTCACCTATTTCAAAGCGACCCACGGAAAAAGGATCTTTAAGATGACCCCGATTCATCATCATTTTGAGTTATCCGGCTGGTCCGAAACACAGATCGTAATGCGGTTCTGCATCATTACGATCCTTACCTGCTGTGCGGCATTGTTTGCGCTCATATAAAACCGGATAATTTACAGAACAGAGCTGTACAGAAACGCTTTTGCAGAAGGAATTTGCAGAAACGAATTTTGCAGAAGGAATTTGCAGAAACGAATTTTGCAGAAACGAATTTTGCAGAACAGAATTTGCGGAACGAATTTTGCAGAAACGATTTACAGAACCGATTCTGCAGAACAGATTTATACAGACAGCATTTTAATGAACAGGATAAGTTATGGATCTTGAGAACAGAAAAGTACTGATATTCGGAACCGGAAAAAGCGGGATCAGTGCCGCGTCTCTTCTTTTAAAAACAGGGGCGGAGCCGGTTTTATATGACGGAAACGAAAAGCTGGACCCCGAAGTGATCTGCCGGAAAGTCGGTGCCGAAGTAAGAGTGATTCTCGGTGAGATGCCGAAAGATGAGATCGGCGAGATGGATCTTCTCGTTATGAGTCCCGGGATTTCCTGCGAGCATCCCCTTGTTGCAGAATTTAAAAAACGGAAGCTTCCGGTCTGGGGGGAAGTGGAACTGGCCTATCAGGCCGGCCGCGGCCAGGTGTTTGCGGTTACGGGAACGAACGGAAAAACAACGACCGTATCGTTGCTCGGAAAGATTCTGCAGGATTACTTTCCGGAAGTGTATGTCGTCGGAAATATCGGAATACCGTATACGGATGTGGCGCTTGAACAGACAGACGCTGCACGTACGGCAGCAGAGATCAGCAGTTTCCAGCTTGAGACGATCGAAAGCTTTCATGCACGTGCGGCAGCGATCACCAATATCACGGAAGACCATCTGAACCGCCATCATACGATGGAAGAGTATATCCGTGTCAAAGAGCGGATCTTTGAAAACCAGACTGACGAAGATGTCTGTGTCCTGAATGCGGAAGATCCGATCCTTGCGGAATTCGGAAAAACATGTACCCGGAAAGTGGTATATTTTTCGACGGGGCGCGTCCTGGATGAGGGACTCTATACGGACAACGGATGCATCCTGCTTGCCGAACACGGAAAG
>JABUSX010000473.1 GCA_021442545.1 Eubacterium sp.
ACAATAAAGTTTATAAAAAATTATTTGTTAATTATTTGCCAGAAGTTATTTGAATACGGTATACTATGTTGGAATAATTTTCAGAGGCTTTCACAGCAGCTGTAGTTATTTTGCCAACTGTTTTTGAATACCGCAGCAAAAAGGTTTTAACTGAGGAGGACAATGTATGAGTACTGATGGCGCGGCAGCCGGCATTGCTTTTGCCGGGACACCGGAGCAGAAGGAACAGCTTCTTGCGTTTATTTCCGCAAAGAAGGATGAACCCGGCGCACTGATGCCCATTCTTCAGGAAGCACAGAAAATCTACGGTTATCTGCCGATCGAGGTGCAGACAATGATAGCCGTGGAACTGGATGTTCCGCTGGAAGAGGTTTACGGTGTATCCACTTTCTATTCACAGTTTTCGCTTTATCCCAAGGGGAAATACCGCATTTCGGTCTGCCTTGGAACTGCCTGCTACGTAAAAGGATCCGGTCAGATCATGGAAAAGCTGAAAGAGATCCTTAAGATCGGCGACGGGGAATGCACACCGGACGGAAAGTTCTCTCTTGACGCATGCCGCTGTGTCGGCGCCTGCGGTCTTGCGCCGGTCATGCTGGTCAATGACGAAGTTTACGGGCAGGTCAAACCCGGAGACGTTGAAGAGATTCTGAAAAAGTACGAATAAAGAACAGTTTCTGTGCGGGTGCGGAATGTGCGGATAACTCCTGTACGGACGCAGAAGCACGGGTACTGTCTGAATGGATGTGAGGAACCGGTCCTATGATGCCTGAGATCTCTCTGAATATTCTGGATGTCGCGGAAAATTCCGTTCGTGCCGGTGCGGCCCATGTCGGGATCGACGTTGTGATCGAAACAAAGTCCGACACGCTTGCGGTCACGATCACCGATGACGGAAAGGGTATGACGGAGGAGCAGGTCAGGCAGGTTACGGATCCGTTCTTTACGACCAGAACAACAAGGCGTGTCGGTCTCGGCGTTCCTTTTTTCAAGATGGCGGCGGAATTGTCCGGAGGAAGCTTCAGCATCGATTCGGTGCCCGGAGAAGGCACGAAGGTCAAAGCCGTTTTCGGTCTGTCCCATGTGGACAGGATGCCGCTCGGGGACATGACCTCAACGATGCATACGCTGATCACCATGCATGAGGACATCGCGTTCCTGTACCGGTATGTATACGATGAGGACAGTTTTCAGCTGGATACGGCAGAGATGAGGGAGATCCTCGGAGACATCTCTTTTACGGACCCGGAAATCTCGCAGTATATCCGGGAATATCTGTCGGAAAACGAAAAGGAAGTCAGAAAGGGCCGGGAAGCCTGATCACATGAAAACATTGTGAAAGAACAACCTGACAGAAACAGGGAGGATACACATTATGAAATCATTAGAGGAACTCAAAGCGATCCGTGAGCGGATGCAGAGCCAGCTCAACGTCCGTGACGAATCCGGCGACAAGACCCGTGTCGTAGTCGGCATGGCAACCTGCGGAATCGCGGCCGGCGCACGTCCGGTGCTGAACAGATTCGCGGAACTTGTTCAGGAACGCGGACTGAAGGATGTAACGGTCACACAGGCCGGCTGCATCGGAATCTGCAAATATGAGCCCGTCGTGGAAATTTTCGACAAAGACGGAAAGAAGACAACGTATGTGAATATGACACCGGACAAGGCGGAAGAAGTTGTAACCCGTCATCTGACAGGCGGAACGGTCGTTAAGGATTATGTGATTCCGGCAAAGATCAGCGCTCCGGGCGCAGACGCATAAAGGCAGCTACACAGACCTTTCTCCCGCGGAAAAAACAGAAAAGGAAGGCGGGAGAAGCTGAAACAGAGGAGGAAGGAACAGTATGTATCGTTCGCATGTATTGGTCTGCGGCGGAACCGGCTGCACATCATCCGGCGGTATCAAGGTGATGGAAGCTTTCCAGGAATGCATCCTGGAAAAAGGCCTGGAAAAAGAGGTTTCTGTTGTTCAGACAGGGTGTCACGGGCTGTGTGCTCTTGGCCCGATCGTTATTGTATATCCGGATGCGGTCTTCTATTCACGGGTTCAGGTGGAAGACGTTCAGGAGATCGTATCGGAACATCTTCTGAAGGGGCGTGTCGTAGAACGTCTTCTCTACAAAGAAGGTGATGAGAAGGCAGAAGC
>JABUSX010000476.1 GCA_021442545.1 Eubacterium sp.
GTCGAAAACACACCGGAAATCCTGCGGGGAGGTCTTTCCGTTTCCAAATGGGATGCCCGTCTGATGAGGCAGGAGGCGGAAGGAGATGCCGTTTTGGAGGGGGCCGTTTTTGAAATCGTGAATAACAGCGATCATACGGTAACAGATGCGGCCGGAACGGCTGTATACGCTCCGGGTGATGTCGTCATGACGATCACGACAGACCAAAACGGAAATGCTTCCACAACAGCCGATGCTCTTCAGACGGGTTCCTACATCGTCCGGGAAAAAACACCGCCGGTGGGATACCGGCTTTCAGGTACGCTTTCCCGCATCGTGACGGTGGAAGCCGGAAAAGTGACGGCTTCCGACGGTGCGATCCTGAATGAACCGGTAACCGGCAGCGCCGCCGTTCAGAAATGGGATGGCGATATGAAAAACAAGGCAGATGCCGAAGGAAAGCCATCCGTGAGCGGCGTACCGTATGCGGAAGGGGATAAATCTCTGGAAGGAGCCGAATATTCGCTGATCAATGCGTCAGAAGGCATCATTCAATATGACGGAAAGGAATATGCGCCGGGAGAGGTGGTCACGGTGGGCAGAACCGACCGTTCCGGGCGGATCCTGTTTTCGGATCTTCCGTACGGGACCTATACGATCAAAGAGACGAAAGCTTCAAAAGGGTATCAAACGGATCCGGCTGTGTATACGGCCGAGATCCGGACAAACGGAGAGACAGTATCCTTCAATTCTTATGAACCGGATATAAAGGGCGGCGTGGAAATCCAGAAGCTGGACGAAGACATGAGGCTGCTTGTGAATGCAGAAGGGGAGGCATCGGAAAAAGGAGTACCCTATGCGGAAGGAGACAGGAGTCTGGAGGGGGCTGTTTTCACGATCTACAACAAGAGTGCCCATGCCGTGCTGGATCCGACGGGGAAGATCGCCGCTGTGAATGAGGCGGTCATGACGATCACAACGGATCGGAACGGCTATGCAGCCACAGGAGAAAAAGATCTTCCCTACGGTACGTATCTGATCCGTGAAACAAAAGCATCAGAGGGCTATAAGCAGAACGGGCAGTGGGAAAAGACCTTCGAGATCCGGGAAGACGGAAAACGAATTTCCTATCTGACGGAAACAGAAGCCTGTCCGGAACCGGGTATCCGGGGCGGAATACGGATCTATAAGCGGGATGCGCAGACAGGAACATCGACGGCAGAAGGCGGGGCGAACCTTGCTGCAGCCTTTGTGATCATCAACAACAGCCGGCGTGCCGTGATGGTCGACGGAAAGATCCGGAAGCCCGGTGAAACGATCGCGGAGATCCGGACGGATGCGCAGGACGGCACCTGGACATCTCCGGAAAAATGGCTGCCTTACGGAACCTATACGGTCACGGAGACGGAAGCGCCGGCCGGCTACTACGATGCGGCCGGGTCGGGATCGAAAGCTTCGTACAATATCCGGATCCGGGAGGACGGCACGATCGTGGATCTTCTGAAGGGGGATTCCGGAAACGAGACCGGACAGGTTTTCCTGAATCAGGTCTTTCGAAGCGATCTCCGCCTGCAGAAGAAGAATGACAGCGCACAGAATCTGGCCGGCATTCCCTTTCTTCTGACATCCTATGACAAAGACGGCAATGTGATTGAAAGGCATGTTCTTGTTACGGGCGAAAACGGGATCCTCGATACGGCTGCGGAAAAGAACAGCGTCAATACAAATCTTTTCGACCGGATCTATATCGATCCGGATACGGGGAAATGCCGTGACAAAGTCGACGAAGAGCTTCTTGCACAGCTGGTTTATCAGGTTCAGGAGAAAGGAGAATGGGCCGGCGTCTGGTTCGGTTTCGGAACAGATGAAAACGGAAATAAGGTTTCGGCACCGGTAAGAGACGATCTGGCTTCCCTTCCGTACGGAACGTATACGATCGAAGAACTGCCTGTTTCGGCTACGCACAGCTATACAATGGTCAGCGACAGATTTGTGGTCCGTAAAAAAGCCTGCGGAAAGAAGGAGGCATATATCGACTTCGGAACGGTTTATAATTCATCCGAAAAGCGGCCGGCCATACATACGTCAGCTTCCGATGAATCCGGAGATAAGGGGATCGAAGCCGCGGATGGCGTGATCCTCATCGATACGGTGACCTACAGCAATCT
>JABUSX010000080.1 GCA_021442545.1 Eubacterium sp.
TGTAGTGCTCATAGGCATCACCTTCCTCCCTTTTTCATCAGGGGGCAATCGGCCAAAAGAAATACTCATCCGTTCTTTCTTTTTGATTATCAGTATACTATATCATAATTTGCACATCATGAGAAGCGCTGGGGAAGTGCACTGAAGTTGAAGAATCATCAGCCCTGTACTTCATACTATAAGCGGTTCCATTCGGTCTTTGAGAAAACATCCATTTCTAAATCGACTCAAATCAACCCATAATCAACCTGAAATATTTGACGTATGTGGGTTGATTCCTTATAATAAACCCATATATAAGAAAAAGGAGACAGCTCCATGATTTTTCAGGAAAGTGAAACCATCGAACTAAAAGAAATTGTTGTGGACGAAATAAAAAAAGAAATCGTCGCCTTTGCAAACAGCAGCGGTGGGACACTGTATGTCGGCATACGGGATGACGGGACGATCGTCGGAGTTGATAATCCTGACGATGTTTCTCTTCAGATCAGCAATATGGTAAGAGATTCCATAAAACCAGATGTCACCATGTTCCTGCATTATAAAACCATCGAAGCAGACGGAAAGGTACTCGTTGCCGTGGACGTACAGCGCGGAACGGACCGCCCGTATTATATTGCAAAAAAGGGGATGCGTCCGGAGGGCGTATACGTCCGGCAAGGATATTCTTCCGTACCGGCTACAGATGCAGCAATTCGTCATATGATTAAAGAAACTGACGGGGATCGGTTTGAAGCAATGCGATGTCTGAATCAGGATCTTACTTTTGAATCTGCCGCAAAAGAGTTTTCACTTCGAAATCTGGAATTTGCTTCTCAGCAAATGCGTACCTTAAAACTGGTCGATCAGGATAATCTGTATACAAATCTGGGAATGCTTCTGTCCGACCAATGTATACAAACGATCAAGGCTGCTGTTTTTCAGGGTACGGACCAGACAACTTTTAAGGATCGCCGTGAATTTTCCGGATCGCTGCTGAAGCAGATGAATGAAGTGTATGATTTTATCGACTTTCGCAATCAGACCCAGGCGACCGTGGAAAGACTTCTGAGAATCGATACAAGAGACTACCCGGAAATCGCTGTCAGGGAAGCTCTTCTGAATTTGCTGGTTCATCGGGATTATTCTTTCAGAGCCAGTGCACTTATCAGCATTTACGCAAATCGGATTGAATTTGTGTCCATCGGGGGATTGGTCCCCGGGATCGACCTGGAAGATATTATGATGGGCATTTCAGTATGCCGCAACCCGGATCTTGCGAATGTATTTTACAGATTACATTTAATCGAGGCATATGGTACCGGAATCGGAAAGATCATGAAAGCATATGAAAATGAGGCCGAAAAACCTGTGATTGAAGCCACGAAAAATGCTTTTAAGATTATTCTCCCAAATGTGAACACAAATACCAAAACAACCAAAGATTCTTCCCTTTCATCAGATTCGTCTTCATATACCCCTTTAGAAACATCTCTGAATGACCGGGAAAAAAAAGTTCTGGAGTATACTCGAACGCACGGTGCAGTTACCAAAAAAAATGTCACTGAATTACTTGAAGTAAGCAAATCCACTGCCGGCAGAATTCTGAAAGATCTGGTTGAAAACAATCTGTTAAATCAATATGGAAAGGCAAGAAGCACCAAATATACTCTTTGAAGATTTCTTTCTCTCCGCTCCTGCCCGTAGATTCTTTTTAACCGGTTTTCTGAAAAAATGCTGCTTTTAACAATTCCTTCACAAAAAAGGCATACTATAAGTTTAAGCTCCACTGGCAAAGTCCCAGTGTCGACTGCAGACATTTTCCGCTCAGATTATCTGTGCAGATAGCTTCATTTGAAATGTTTTCAGAAAGTGGAGCGATATGTAAATAATTAATCAATATTCATATAAAAAGTGGGGGTTAAATACTGTTTTCAATATAAATACAGGTATATATGGGTTTTGATAAAGTTTCTGTGTGAAACAGTCTGGTTATAAATTTGGGAACCTGCGTAAGTCTTGAATATAGAAAGGATAACGGCCATGAAGAAAAAAATTATCGCATCATGTTTGACTGCGGTTCTTGCACTCTCTCTCCTTGCAGGCTGCGCTAAAAAACCTGCGTCTGAAACAGAAAAAACAACTGCCGGCCAGACCGCTTCTTCAGA
>JABUSX010000266.1 GCA_021442545.1 Eubacterium sp.
GTCGACCTGCCTCTTCTTTCCTTTGACGGCATTCTGGCCATGGGCAGTTACACCGCAATGACGGAATTCTACGACACTACGCTGTCTGGTTCCTTCGACCAGGCTCCTTATCAGACGGTAAAAGACAGCCTTTCCGACCTGCCGGATATGGATCCCGGAAGCAACTGGTACGACAACATCCAGTTCCCCTGCTCTTTCTTCAAAAAGGGGGCTGCCGAAGAGGTTTCCGCACCCCTGAATGAAGCGGTTTTGTCGGTCTTTTCCTCTTTCTTTGCAGCAGCTGCGGCCTGCGCAAAACTCTCCCCGGAAGAGTCGGAAGAAAAGCGCAGAAAGGGCGAGGACTATGTGAACGGTCTCTTCGACAAGGGCGGCCCCACCGCAGAAGTCTTCACCAAAGCGATGGGAGCGGAAGCAGCCCGCGCCTTCTATCACGAGACCATTTTCGGGACGAAGTAAAATAGAGAGTTTGTCAGAAGCGAAACCGAAGTTTTATCGGAAGCGAAGACGAAATTTCATCACATGTCATTATGTATTTACCGCATATTCCGAGAAAAAGTGAATTCGTTGCTGCCTGCAGAAGGAGTCCTTTATGGCTAAGGGTAATAACCAGAAGCTGAAGCTTCTTTATCTGACGAAGATCTTTATGGAGAAGACAGACGAGGAGCACAGGCTCACGCTGAGTGAGATCACGAGCCGGCTGAATGCTTACGAGGTGAATGCGGACCGCAAGACGCTGTATCTGGATTTTGATGAACTGCGTCATTTCGGTCTGGATATCAAGAAGGAGCAGGAAGGCCGGACGGCTGTCTACTACCTGGCTTCCCGGGATTTTGAACTGGCGGAGCTGAAGCTCCTGGTGGATTCCGTGCAGTCGGCCAAATTCATCACCGAGAAAAAATCCCGCGCACTCATCAAGAAGCTGGAAGCGCTGGTCAGTGAGTACGAAGCCCGGCAGCTGCACCGCAACGTCATCATTTCCGGCCGGGTGAAGACCATGAATGAGAGCATCCTCATCAACGTGGACCGGATCCATGCCGCCATCAACAACAACCGGCAGATTGCCTTTAAATATTTCCAGTGGACGCCGAACAAGAAACGGGAATACCGGCATGACGGCAAGACCTACGTCATCAGCCCCTGGCACATGGTGTGGGATGACGAGAATTATTACCTGATCGCCTATGACGCGGAAGCCGGAATCATCAAGCACTACCGCGTGGACAAGATGATGAAGATCGAAGAACTGGACGAAAAGCGGAAAGGCCAGAAGAAACTAAAAGAGCTGGACATCGCCGCCTACTCCAAACGCCTCTTCGGCATGTTCAGCGGCGAGCCGGAACGCGTCACCCTGGAATGTGAGGACCACATGGCCGGCGTCATCATCGACCGCTTCGGAAAAGACACCATGATGATCCGCAGAAACAACGGCCGCTTCACCGCCAGCGTCGACGTCATCCCCAGTGACCAGTTCCTCGGCTGGATCATCGGCATGAACGGCGGGATCAAGGTCACCGGACCGGAAACGGTGGTGGGGAAGCTGAAGGAAATGCTGCAGAAGCAGGCAGAGATGTATGGATAAAAGGTCCCCGACTTTTTGCCGGCTGATGGCTATTACGCGTTATAGCTCAATGTTCAACAATTCAAATAAGCACGCACAATCTCATTAAGCTGTTCATCAGTTATATCAGTGAACATCGCCAGCCTGTTTGATTGATTTACATAGGCTTTTTCAAACAAATTACGCATCTCACGGCCATTTGCAAAATTTTCCGGCTTGTTCTGACATAATAACTTTAGCTAATCATTAAGAGCAGACCTTGCATCCTTACTCAGATTCATACCATATTTCTGACAGGAAAACTCAAAAATAGAAAACAGCTCCCGCTCTGTATAATCTTCAAACATGATGCTTTTGTTAAATCTGGATTTTAATCCGGGATTGGATTCGAGGAAATGATTCATGGGTTCGGGATAACCCGCTGCTATGACAACAAAACTATCTCTCTTATCCTCCATAGCCTTGAGAATTGTATCGATCGCTTCCTGTCCAAAATCGTTCCCGCCCTTTGCCAAGGTGTATGCCTCATACGAGATACACAAGCCATACGAACTAATCGATGAAATGACCATAACGCTGCTGAGC
>JABUSX010000111.1 GCA_021442545.1 Eubacterium sp.
CGGGAGTATTTGCAAGTGAAGGCGTCAATGCGGACAGTACTGTAACGGCGCTTTCCGAACAGGATCCGGCCGGTACGCAGGAGCCGGAAACCGTACAGGAACCGGAGATCCCGGAAGAACCGGTCGTCACACCGGAGCCGGAGGTTCCGGAAGAACCGATCGTTACACCGGAACCGGAAGTTCCGGAAGAACCGATCGTCACACCGGAACCGGAAGTTCCGGAAGAACCGATCGTTACACCGGAACCCGAGATCACGCCGGAACCCGCGAATCCGGAAGAAGAACCGGCACCGGAGGATCCCGAAGAGGATCCGAAAAAAGAAGAGAAGAACGAAGAAGATGCACAGGTGCTGTACGGAGAAATAGAGGACCGTATCAACCGTCTTCCGACTGCGGATGCGTACGAACAGATGTCTGCAAATGACAGGGAGCAGATTCGTAATGAGATTGCCGGCATCCGGGCAGCAATGGTGGGCCTGGATCCGGGCGAGATCGGAAATCTGAACGTTCTTGAAGCACTGGAGAGATACATACAGGAGAAGGATAACGGCGCTTTTGAAGTAAACGGTGAAAAATATGCGGACTTTGAGAGTGCTGTTGAAGCGGTTGCAGACGGCGGCACCGTCAGCCTCATAAAAGATTATACCGCTGAGAATACGCTTGTAATAAACACAGATAAAAGCTTTACGTTTACGGGAGCGAATGGCGGATCTGTCTTCACGATCTCCTATGCAGGTTCCGGCAATCTTCTGGAGATCCGCGGAAGCGGCAGCAAGGTCATTGACAGTATCGCATTCTCCTGCACGGGTTCAGCCGGAGCAGTCATATACAATGAGAGTGCTTCTGCGGAACTGGATAATGTTTCGGTCAGCTGCGCAGGAAGCACGAAAGCCGTCAATACCGTGAACACACTGATCATTTCCTCGGGCAGTTTTACGGGAGCCGTGAATGTCGGAAGCGGAGCCACAGCAGAGATCCGCGGAGGAACCTTTGAGGGAGCGATGAAGGCTTCTGATCCGGAACAGTTCCGGATCTCCGGCGGAGCATTCAAGTCGATGCCGCCCGCAAAAGGGCTGGAAAACGGCTATATGATGCTGAAGCAGAACGGATACTGGACTGTTTATGAGAATGCGGTGGCAGAGGTGAAGGTCGACAGCACCACGGATCTGGTGTCCCGCGATTCGATCGCCTCTTACCTCAGCAATGCGGGTCAGTGGAGCAAGGCTACGATCAATACAGGCGTTGCAGCCATGGATTCCGGTGATCTCGCCTTTCTGGAGGATGTTCTGAATGCGTCTAAAGCAGGAAGCTTCGACGCAGGCAAGGTCACGATCATCATTCAGACGGCTGCCGGCTATATTCGCTTCAGCGGATCCGTTATCAAAGATCTGAAAGCAGCAGCGTCCTCATTGAAAGGCTGTGCTCTGATGTTTACGGAAGTTTCCTCTTCAGGCACGGACAAGGTCTTCGACATTACACTGGTGAATGGGGGAGAACAGCCGGTAGAAGTGGATTTCGGAAGCAGCAAAGCGTACGTTACGGTCGAGGCTCCGAAAGGTGCGTCCTGGGTGAAGGCTTCCTGCATCAGCGTCAGTCCGGTGGAAAATCTCGGTATTTACAAAGTAGCGGATAACGGAGGAGCCACCTTTAAAACAACGCATTTTTCCGAGTTCCAGGTTTCCGCATCGGGAGCGCCGGCGGATGTTCAGATCACCTTTGATGCGAACGGCGGATCCGGAACGATGTCAGATGTTATTGTTCAGGAAGGATCCTTCTACAAGCTTCCCAAATGCGGCTTTACGGCTCAGCCCGGAATGAAGTTCTATGCCTGGGAAGTGAACGAGGGAGAAGTCCTTCCCGGAGAAGAGATCCTGATCGAAGGAAATACGGTTGTCAAGGCTCTCTGGGAAGGAGAACCGATCGTGGAAGTGACGGTTTCCTTCAATGCGAACGGCGGATCCGGCAAAATGGCGGATGTTACGGTCCGGGCCGGTGAGGAATATACCCTGCCGAAGTGCGGATTCACCGCACCGAAGGACAAACAGTTCAAAGCATGGCAGGTCTTCGGGGAAGAACAGGCGCCCGGCTCTTCGGTCACGATCACAGAAGATACGCAGGTCAAAGCCCTTTGGGAA
>JABUSX010000402.1 GCA_021442545.1 Eubacterium sp.
GTGATGCATGTGGAGGACGAAAGCCTCGGCGAGAATGTTGTCGCCGAAGAACTTCAGAAGGGATATACATACAGAGATCAGGTGGTTCGCTACAGCATGGTTAAGGTTGCCAACTGAGAGAAGGCGGAAACAGGCTATGTGAAAACGGGAAACCGGCCGGAAAGCAGACCGGTCCGGAAACGGAAGCGGAAGCGAACAGAATACAACAGAAAATAACAGAATCAGGAGGATAAGATTATGAGCAAAATTATCGGAATCGATTTGGGAACAACGAATAGCTGCGTGGCCGTTATGGAAGGCGGAAAGCCGACTGTTATTGCAAATGCGGAAGGAAGCCGTACAACACCTTCTGTCGTCGCTTTTACGAAGAGTGACGAGAGACTTGTCGGTGAGCCGGCCAAGAGACAGGCTGTAACGAATGCAGACAACACGGTTTCTTCCATCAAGAGATACATGGGCACGGATTACAGAGTATCGATCAACGGCGCAAACGGAACCAAGCAGTATACACCGCAGGAAATCTCTGCAATGATCCTGCAGAAACTGAAAAATGACGCGGAAGCCTATCTGGGCGAGAAGGTCACAGAGGCGGTTATTACCTGCCCGGCCTACTTCAACGACGCACAGAGACAGGCGACAAAGGATGCCGGAAAGATCGCCGGACTCGATGTCAAACGTATTATCAACGAGCCGACAGCGGCAGCGCTTGCTTACGGGCTTGATAACGAAAAAGAACAGAAGGTCATGGTTTATGACCTTGGCGGCGGTACCTTCGATGTATCGATCATTGAGATCGGCGACGGCGTGATCGAAGTTCTGGCAACAGCCGGAAACAACCGTCTCGGCGGCGATGACTTTGACGAAAAGGTCAGCCAGTACATTATCGGTGAATTTAAGAAGCAGGAAGGCATTGATCTTTCCGGCGACAAGATGGCTATGCAGCGTATTCGTGAAGCGGCAGAGAAGGCCAAGAAAGAGCTTTCGAGCGCAACAACGACGAATATCAACCTGCCCTTCATTACAGCAACGGCAGAAGGTGCAAAACATCTGGATATCAATCTGACAAAGGCAAAATTTGATGAGCTGACGGCTGATCTTGTTGAGAAGACGGTTGAACCGGTTCGTACCGCTCTCGCGGATGCCGGACTGACAGCATCCGACCTCGGAAAAGTCCTGCTGGTCGGCGGCTCCACCCGTATTCCGGCCGTTCAGAATAAGGTCAAACAGCTGACCGGTCAGGAACCGAGCAAGACTCTGAACCCGGATGAATGTGTTGCCATCGGCGCGTCGATCCAGGGCGGCAAGCTGGCAGGCGATGCCGGAGCCGGAGACATCCTTCTTCTGGATGTTACGCCGCTGACTCTGTCCATCGAAACGCTGGGCGGCATTGCCACTCCGCTGATCGAACGGAATACGACAATCCCGACCAAGCACAGCCAGGTCTTCTCGACGGCAGCGGATAATCAGACCGCCGTGGATATCAATATCGTACAGGGCGAAAGAAAGTTTGCACGCGACAACAAATCGCTTGGCCAGTTCCGTCTGGACGGAATCCCGCCCGCAAGACGCGGCATGCCGCAGATCGAGGTTACCTTCGATATCGATGCCAACGGTATTGTGAATGTATCCGCAAAGGATCTGGGAACCGGAAAGGAACAGCATATCACGATCACGGCCGGCTCCAATATGTCGGATGAAGACATCGATAAGGCTGTACGTGAAGCGGCTCAGTTCGAAGCAGAGGATAAGGCCCGTAAGGATGCTGTTGATGCCCGCAACGAGGCGGATTCCATGGTCGTCCAGGTTGAGAAGGCTCTGGAAGAAGTCGGTGACAAGGTGGATGCATCTGCCAAGAGCGGCGTGGAAGCTGATCTGAAGGAACTGAAGGATCTGCTTGCAAAGGCACCGGCAGACGCCATGACCGAGGCGCAGGTCACAGATATCAAAGCGGCCAAGGAAAAACTGATGAATTCTTCGCAGGCTCTGTTCTCAAAGATGTATGAAAGCATGCAGGGACAGCAGGGCGCGGCTCCGGGACCGGACGCAGGTGCTGCCGGCGGCTGTGACAACTGCGGAAAGCATGGCGGAGACGACGATGTCGTGGATGCAGATTCTAAAGAAGTGAAATAAT
>JABUSX010000404.1 GCA_021442545.1 Eubacterium sp.
AACCCGGGGTATAAAATGTAAATTTCATGACGTTCCTTTCCTGGAAAAATAAATCAGAGATATACCTGGTTATTCAATATCCGTCTGTATGATGTGATCCATCAGCAGGGCGTAGGCACCCTGTGCCGAAAGCTCTTTCAAAGGACGGGGATCGAGCCGCAGCTCAAAGGGACCGTTCGGAGGATAATACTGAAATTCCATGAGATATTCATGGAACCGGGACAGGAAGTAGGGGTCTGCAGAGGCATAATCACCCTGGATGACGACAACATCCGGGTCGAAAACAAGTGTGATGTTCCGCATGGCAACGGCGAAAAGCCGGGCCAGTTCGTCCACGATCAGCCGTGCACAGCTGTCTCCCTGAGCAGAGGCTTCGAAAACCTTGCTTACCGAAAGTTCCGAAGAGGGTTCCTCAAAGAGGCAGGAATTCGGAAATACCGGGACAAGCTCCCTGGTACGCCTGCGTATCCGGTCAATGCTGACCAGTTTTTCAAAGCAGCCGTGGCTTCCGCAGCCGCAGCGTTCCTCATCCCTCGGAGAAAGGATCATGTGTCCGAATTCTCCGATCAGAGAATCCTTGCCGTTCAGGATCCGTCCCCCTTCCATCAGACAGCCGGAAAGCCCCCATGAAGTAAAGACCCCCAGCACCCTGCGCTCCAGAAGTTCCGTCTGCTGCAGCAGAGTACGGGCTGTCAGTTTCCCGACATTTTCCATCAGAATGATCGTGTTTTCCCCGAAGCAGGGACGAAGCAGTGAGGTTAAGGGGACGTTGGTTCCCCAGCTCGGAGAAAACGGACTGAAACGCAGTGTCTGCTCCGCATAGTCGATGATACCGGAAGTGGAGATGCAGGCTGCAATCAGTCTGTTTTTTTCTGCACCGCATTTTTCAATAAGAAGATCTGTCTGTTCCGAAACAAGGTCGACAAGCTCGTCCAGTTTTTCGGGAATGTGTGTCTTCAGAAGGGTGTGTCCCAGCATCTGAAACTGAAAGGACATCAGAGTCAGATTGAGCTGTTCCTGCCAGAGGTCGACGCAGATCAGAAGATTTTTGTCGGAAAAAGCATAGAGATCCGGCCGTTTTCCGCCGGCAGAAGTGGATTCTCCCTTCCCCGCAGAAACGATCAGACCACGATCGGAAAAACTCTGAAGCGCTTTCAGTACGGTCTGACGGCTCAGACCGGTCTGTTCCGAGATCTGGTTTGCGGTATAGGAACCTCCCCATTTCATGGCTTCGAGGATCTGTACGCGGTTGTTCAGTTTCAGATCAGAGGGGATGGATGCGGATGTTCGAAGCGGCATGTCAGCACCTCCTGAAAAAGCGGCGGTAGAATGGTGTACAAATTAACCAAATACGGCACGGGAAGTATTTAATATCCCAGATTGCTCCGTACTGCGTACTCTCGCAATCTGCCCCCTGTATTCGCACTTCATGGGACCCTATATTCCCATTGCGTGCTCATACAGGGATCGTGTCAGGCAGTCATATCCTTATTGGCCTGCGAGCAGTCCATAAGGATATGACTGCCTGGCACTGATATTAAGGTACGTTACGAAATATTGTAGCATAACTTTAGTGAAGTGCAACGATGAAATAAAAATCGGATTTCATCTTGTTAAATTCGCACATATTAAAGATACAAAATATGAGCATTCGTACAATCATTAAATTAGGAATGAAATTGTCCTTGCATAATACTTTTTGCGGATTTATTATCTTAGTTAAGAAAGTTAATTGCGTAACTAGTTTTCAGCAGAATTTCCGTTTCGGAAAAATAAGTAGCTTATATACATCAGGAACATTTTTAAGAAAGGAAAGAAAGATCATGAGCAGAGTCAGGTATGGTATGATCGGCGGAGGCCCCGGCAGTTTTATTGGTGAAGCACACAGAAGATCCATCAATATCGACGGACAGGCCGAACTGGTCGCGGGTGTTTTCTCCAGAAGCAAAGAAAAATCCATGGAGACAGCCAAGGCACTTGGCGTGGATCCGGCTCGCTGCTACAGCGATTTTGAAACCATGGCCAAAGAAGAGGCTGCGCGTGAAGACGGAATCGAGTTTGTCTGCATCGTAACGCCGAATGTTACACATTATCCTGCTGCCAAGGCGTTTCTGGAAGCCGGCATCCA
>JABUSX010000162.1 GCA_021442545.1 Eubacterium sp.
TTTTTAATTACTAAAATAAAATTATTAATACTGAAATCAGTCCAATTAACTTCTAAAAAATATTTTTTAATTTCTTCCATTAATTTTAATAAATTATCAATATAAAAACACCATTTTAATACAGTATATTTATTAGTTTCGCAAATAATTTCTAATGTATCACAAATTTCTCTCCCTAAATTATCTTTATAAAGATAATTACTGAATTCACTTTTATTAATTTCTCCTAAAAATCGAATAATTTCTTCTAAGGATTTCATTTTTTCTTTTAATATTTTCCTATCTAATCTAAAATGCCCTTCCTGATATATGGTTCATAATACACCTGACAAGAAGCCCCTCACCTGTCACTCATAATGAAAGATCTGCCGCATGTCATGGTAAAACTCACTGTCGGGAGAATGTGCATATTTGACAAAACACGGTTTCGTGTGCTTCCACCACTCCTGTGTGATACTGTCCTCTTCCATCAAAGCCATATCTTTTTCATAGTCGTCCCCGACATATTCAAAATAAGCAAATACCAGATCCCCCTGCAGAAAGATCGAATAATTCCTCAAATTGCATTTATGAATCGTTTCCAGAACACCCGGCCAGGGATTCGCATGCAGCTCCGTGTATTCCTGGATTTTTTCCGGCTTCAACTTTCCGATCTGACCAAAGATTTGTCTGCTCATAAAATCCTCTCCGTTTTTAATTCCGGATATCCTCTTCACCTTACTTTAACTTAAAGTGTATCATACCGTTTCCGCAGAATCTATGCCCGCAAAACGAAATATGCAATCCTGATACTTTAACTGACTTACTGCCGTGTACAAATTTCGAATTGTTTTATGTGATACGTATTTTATTCCGTATGTTTTTGTTCATATGATTTTTATCGTTCTAAATACCCAAGTATTTCTTCCCGGTTTTCCAGCGCATACTCACTCAGTCTGTAAGAGCGTATCCGTTCTTTCACGATAATCGGAACTGCAAAACCATTGTTTACAAGATTTACGGTCCTGTTGATAACAGTTCTGTTTGTTGTATGGATGACTTTGCTCATCTCTACCGGAGTGAACTCTCTGAAATCACCTTTAATCAAAACAGCCAGCAGTTCTTTTTCTTTCAGCTTTAAGAAAGACAGACTCGTTATGACATCTTCCGGCTTTGTCTTTTTTGATATGCAGAGTGCTTTTTCCGAATACAGTACCATCATTCGAAGGAAATAGGTAAACCAGATCTCCGGATGGGGTGGATTCTCGCGGCCGGAATAGTACAATGCCGGCAATCCCATCTGAAGAGAACGATAATACTCATCTGGATCATATGCAAAATACTCTTCCAAAGATCCAATACCCTGAAATCCATAGCCGTAATAATCCAGCAGATACCCGGATATCAGCCTGGCCGTTCGTCCGTTTCCATCTTCAAACGGATGAATCGTTACCAGCTGGTAATGTACAATTGCCGCAATGATCAGAGGATGATCATCCGTTGTATCCAGATAATCGATCAACTCATCCAGCAAAGCGGGGATATCTGTGTCTTCAGGTGGAATATAATCCGCATTTCCGGTTTGAGAATCATAGACTGCAAATAAAAAACCAGGGGGCATGGAGCCTCTGATTCCGATTTTTTCCCGTGAAGCTCCCTTTTCAACAATGGACTGAACTTCCAGAATCAGTTCTTTTGTCACCATTGTTCTTTTCTTCAGACAGTTTTCCAGATAAGAAAGAGCCAGGAAATAATTTCGAATCTCCTGTTCCGGTTTCATAAAATGCCTGTGAGGATCACTTTCGATTGCCTTTTCTGCCTGCTCCTCCGTGAGTGGGTTTCCTTCAATTTTATTAGACGCATAAGAACTCTTTTTTTTAGAGTTCTTCCTAAGTTTGTTCCTGATTACGGACGGGATATTTACATCCGTAACACGAATCTTGTTTTCTTCAATTGTTGTGATCATTTTCAGCATTTCGTTCGTTATAACGGATCTGATCATCAACATTTTCCTCCGAAATTTTTCCTGATTTTATGATATTATTATATCCGATATTTCACTATTTTTCACTATTTTTCACTATTGACTTAGAGACTCTTGTCGAGGAATCCCTTATCCGGAAGCATATATGACGGAAGA
>JABUSX010000295.1 GCA_021442545.1 Eubacterium sp.
TCTGGAGAGAGCGCTTCTTGAGGCTTCGTATTTCGGAGGGCCGCTTGCCGGTACCGAACACATTCTGCTGGCCGTTCTGCTCGAATCGGATTGTGCCGGCTGCCGCCTGCTGTATACCATGGAAGTGAATATCCGCAAGATGATCCCGGCACTCCTTGGTGCCATGGGCGTCCGCAAGGAACAGATGCAGGATGTTCTGCAGCATTTCCGGGCAAACGGCGAAGAGAAAGAGACATCGACGCTGAACCATTACAGCCGGGATCTGACGGAACTGGCGGAAAAAGGACGGCTGGACCCGGTCGTGGGCAGAGAAAAGGAGATCGAACGGATCGTTCAGATCCTGAGCCGGAGAAAGAAGAACAACCCCTGTCTGACCGGTGAGCCGGGCGTGGGAAAGACGGCCATTGTGGAAGGCCTTGCACGAAGACTTGCAGAGGGCAGCGTGCCTTTTTCCATGAAGGGAAAGCGGCTTGTTTCACTGGATCTTT
Organism: Eubacterium sp.; assembly: GCA_021442545.1. GTDB lineage: Bacteria > Bacillota > Clostridia > Lachnospirales > Lachnospiraceae > Bilifractor. Next base: position 489 of record JABUSX010000295.1, read on the forward strand.
CCGGCATGGTTGCCGGGACGAAATACCGCGGTGAATTTGAAGAACGCATCAAGAAGGTCCTGAAAGAGGTAACGGAAGACGGAAATATTATTCTCTTTGTAGATGAACTGCATACGATCATCGGTGCGGGCGGTGCAGAAGGAGCACTGGATGCATCGAACATCCTGAAACCGTCTCTGGCCCGCGGCGAGATCCAGGTGATCGGCGCCACAACGATCGAGGAATACCGGAAGCATATCGAGAAGGATGCCGCTCTTGAGAGGCGTTTTCAGCCGGTTATGATCGAGGAGCCGACCGAGGAGACGACAAGGGAGATCCTGGAGGAACTTCGTCCGCTTTATGAAACCTATCATAGTGTAACGATTACGGATGAGGCGCTCGATGCAGCCGTTTCCTTCAGCAGCAGATATATCAATGACCGTTTTCGTCCGGACAAGGCACTGGATCTGATCGATGAAGCCTGTTCACGTGTTCAGATGACGGGAATTCCCGGAAAGATCAGACAGTCTGTTCAGGATGAAGAAGCTGAGCGGATTCAGAAGGAACTGGTCGCGGCACTGCAGACGGGTGATCTGGGGCGTGCCGCAGAGCTGCGGACGGAACAGGTGAAGAATGCTCAGTCAGAGCAGCGGCGGAAGCAGCGAAGGAAGGCCGGTTCCGATCAGAGGGAAGTTACGGAGGCGGATATTGCCGCTACGGTATCCGTCTGGACAGGAATTCCGGTAGAGAGGATCGCAGAAAAGGAATCAAGGCGTCTGGCAAAACTGGAATCGATCCTGCATGAGCGCGTTATAGGTCAGGAAGAAGCCGTTTCGGCCGTTTCCAGGGCTGTGCGCTGCGGCAGAGTCGGTCTGAAAGATCCGGCCCGGCCGATCGGGTCCTTTCTCTTTCTCGGACCTACGGGCGTCGGTAAAACAGAGCTTTCCAAGGCACTGGCAGAAGCGGTATTCGGCAGTGAAGACGCCCTGATCCGGGTCGATATGTCCGAATTTATGGAAAAGCACAGCGTATCCCGCCTGATCGGTTCGCCGCCCGGTTATGTCGGCTATGACGAGGGAGGGCAGCTTTCCGAAAAGATCCGGCGCCATCCGTACAGCGTCATTCTCTTTGATGAGATCGAAAAAGCGCATCATGACGTCTTTAATATCCTTCTTCAGGTTCTGGATGACGGTCATATTACGGATGCGCAGGGACGGAAGGTCAGCTTCAAGGAAACCATTATCATCATGACGTCAAATATCGGCGCCTCCCGGATCATCCGGTCCGGCCGCCTCGGCTTTGCTTCGGAAAACGATGAAAAAGCCGATTATGAGCAGATGAAGACGCAGGTCATGGACGAGCTGAAAAAGAATTTCCGTCCGGAATTTCTGAACCGGATCGATGAGATCCGTGTTTTCCGTCAGCTGACGCAGAAAGACATGAAGCAGATTCTGGATCTTCTTCTGAAGAAGGTGCAGAACCGCTGCCGCAGCCAGCTGGGGCTGACATTGAAGGTAACGCCTTCGGCGAAAACGCTGCTGATCCGTGAAAGCTTCGATGCCGGATACGGGGCACGTCCCCTGAAACGGGCTGTCCGAAGCAGGATCGAGGAGCCGCTTTCGGAAGAGATCCTTTCAGCCGGAGC
>JABUSX010000237.1 GCA_021442545.1 Eubacterium sp.
AGAATACAGCTTCCGTAATACCAGATGTCCTGTACGGGATTCAGAAACAGCATGAAAGCCGAAATCACGCTGATAACAGCTGAAAGCACACAGGCTGTAAACCCTGAGATCCGATAAGAATACCTCTTAAATATCCTGCACAGCGTACCGGCACGAAGAGTCATAATAACCACCAGCAGGGCACTGACCCCTCCAACCAGAACCGCGAAAGAAAGAGACGGTTTTCCGGAAGCATCCACACTTCCGTTGAGGCAGACAAACAAAAAGAGGAACAAAACCGCGATGCCGATGACCTTAAAAACCGTTCCGGAAGGATCATCTTTTTTTCGTGCCCTTTGGGCGCTGACGTTCGCACTGCTGCTTCTCACGGTATTCACACCACCGGCTTTTCCGGACTTTCCTCCGGCGTTCACATTGCCGCTCTTAAGTCCTTCTTTCAGCTTCCGGCGTTCATCAGAAAAGTTCATGCCGTCATGATCCATGATCTTCCGCAGATTGTTGTGATACCCGATGCAGCACGCAGCCAGCACGGCCGCAAACAGCCCTGCCATGGTTCTCGGACGAACCGTAAAGAAACCGTTCAGAAGGAAGAACAGCGGAATCGTTGCAATGGCAGCCGCAATCAGGAACTTTCTGAAATCAATGGGCAGATCCGCCATGATCTTTCCCGTCTGTCCGTTCACAGCGGCATAGGCTACCCGGTCTCCGTTCCGATAGGACATAAACCAGACCGGATACAGGGCTTTTTCTGCTTTCACATCCCTGTTGACTCCCTTGATTGCACGATGCGCATCCCGAAGACCTCTCTTCTCCTTCACCGCAGCATCGAGAATCTGTCTTTTCGTTTCTCCCGCAACAACCTCCTTAGCATCCTCGGAAAAAGCAACGGATCCCACATCCGATCCGTCGGCATAAAAGCCGGAAACATAACCCTCATTGAACGGCAGCCTCTCGCTGCTCACATAGGGACTCAGGCTTTCGCTGATATCATCGTCAAAGGCCCTGGAGGCGTCATGTTCAAAGCCCACGTATTCCGCCTTCATCTTTCCGTTGACTTTGTACATTTTTGTATGAATATAGTTAAAAACCCGATACCGCAGGCCCCTCATCGTGACGGTAAACTTCCCTTTTTCCGTAACATCAAAAACATGATACGGCATGTATATCCCCCGGAAGCTGTCCACATGGGTCTCGTCACGATAACCGGAAGGGGTAAAGACCGCTTTCTTTGTAAAATTCACAAACGCCTTCTTGCAGTCTTCCTTTGTCTTTGTAAAAGGGATAATGTACTTTGGTTTTTCCAGCTGTGTCAGACGCCCCGCCAGTTCCACCGGAGTCCCGCAGTAACTGCAGAATCCCGTCAGATCCTGACGTTCGCCGTAAATGTGGCCCCCGCACTGCGGACAGCTGAATTCATACACAGCCATCTCATTTGACGGCTCTTCTGTTTCCGTTACTTCCTTTGCCCGGCGGTAATCCTCCGCTTCGGAAACAGAAAAACTCTGTCCACAGTAATCACACAATAGCTTCTTCGACTCAATATCATAGTGCAGATATGCGCCGCAGCCTGGGCAATCAACCATGTCCGTCCCTCCTTTTTTATGTTTCTGTTTTTCTCTGATCAGAGACACCTGGCATCGCTGATCATCGATACTCACTTCTATCTTATAATCAAATCAGTATGTATACAAACTCTTTTATGAATTTTTTCGAAACTCTTTTTACACTCTGATAGTATAATACATGTATTCAGCCTGTGAAATGGTAAAAAGAAAGGGGTTATGTATGAAAATCAATACCGAAGCCAAATCTTATCGTGTATGGCACTGTCTGATTCCGCTCGTCCTGATCTGCTCTCTCTGGTTCGGCACGGTCTCCGTATTCGGATCGGAACCGACGTCCGAAACCAAAAGCACCGAATCAGAAAATATCACGGGATCGGATTTTGATATCCGGGAAGTGCTGAACCAATACCGGCATGATGAAAACGTAAAACAGATCCTTTTCGTACGATGCGGAGAAGGATCAGAAGCTGTCGTCCAGTTCCTGGTCAAGGGTTTTGGTGCAGACAAAAAATCGATCTGGAGGATCGATCGGGAATGT
>JABUSX010000428.1 GCA_021442545.1 Eubacterium sp.
AAATTGTGCTTGCCGCAGGTCGGGCAGGGAATTTCATGTTCTTCGATGAAGTCTTTCATCTGCTCCTGCGTCCAGCCGTCGCAGCTGTTGTTTTCCAGCGGGATCTCATGCTCTGCGCAGAAGTCTTCGATCAGCTTATCGGCGCGGAAGCGCTCATGACATTCACGGCAGTCCATCAGCGGATCCGAAAAGCTTCCCAGATGACCGGAAGCAACCCAGGTCTGCGGATTCATCAGAATGGCACAGTCGACTCCGACATTGTATTTGTTATCCTGGACGAATTTCTTCCACCAGGCTTTTTTGACATTGTTCTTAAGTTCCACACCGAGAGGGCCGTAGTCCCAGGTATTTGCCAGGCCGCCGTAGATCTCGGAACCCGGATATACGAATCCCCGTGACTTTGCCATCGCGATGATCTTCTCCATCGTTTTTTCCATGATGTTCTCCTTATATGCTTATTAATTATTTTCCTATTTGTACATCACATACGCATTCTGTTCGGCTACCGTAGCGAGCGGATGAGGCGTCAGAGCGGGTTTCACCGCCGTTCCCGTCCCGGAATCCGTATCTGTCTGACTGCTGCCCTGTAATGAGGATACCGTCGTTGTCTTCGGTGTTTCCCCTGACGGATTCATAACCGTTTCCACAACGGCTGTCAGGCGTCCCGTGATCTTGACATTTTCCGATGTATAAAGGATCTTGTCGGGAAGCTTCAGGCTGATCGGTTCCGATATGATGAAGACCTTCCACTCTTTGATACGTCCGGATATGACCTCTTCGTCGCCTTTGGCTCCGTTCTGCTCGTACCAGGTTATGTTCATGACGTCATACCCTGCATCCTCGGCTTCTTTCAGGGTTCCCTGGAAGCAGACCACATTGTTGAATGCCGCATAATCGTCACAGGAGGCATATTTCATAGTCAGCTGAACGCTGCCGTTATCCACGGTACAGGATTCCATTTCAACTGTGGGATCCTTCTCGTTGCCTTTGTTGTAGGCAGCCACCTTTTCCTTCACATAGGCCGAAAGTTCTTCAGCCGTGAAATCACCCGTTTTATCCTCGATGATATTCTCTGTTATGGCACCGGTCTCCGTGACGGTAATGCTCGTATTCGTACTGTTTTTCGCAAGAGAACATGCAGAAAGAAGACCGGCAAGAAGTATTGCCGTCAGCAGAATACCTGTGATTTTTATCCGAAGATGATGCCTCATATTTTTTCCCGGTTTATTTTTCTCTGAAAATGATGTCCTCGCGGTCGGGTCCGTTGGAGATCATCGTGATGGGGAACCCGATCTGTTCTTCAATAAATTCCACATATTTCCGTGCATTTTCGGGAAGTTCCTCAAAGGAACGGATCCCGCTGATATCCTGCTTCCAGCCGGGCAGGACCTTCAGAACCGGCTTTGCCTTTTCCAGAAGTCCCGTCGTCGGGAAATCCCCGGTTTCTTTTCCGTCGATCTCATAGGCCACGCAGACCGGGATCTCATCCAGGTAGCCCAGTGCATCCAGCACGGTCAGCGCAACATGTGTGGTGCCCTGCAGGCGGCAGCCGTAGCGGGATGCCACGCAGTCATACCATCCCATGCGGCGCGGACGTCCTGTCGTTGCGCCGTATTCGCCTCCGTCTCCGCCGCGTCTGCGGAGTTCATCCGCTTCCTCACCGAAGATCTCCGAAACAAAAGCACCTGCACCGACGGCACTCGAATAGGCTTTTGTCACGGTCACGATCTTTTTGATGGCATAAGGCGGCAGTCCTGCGCCGATGGCGCCGTATCCGGCCAGTGTAGAGGATGAGGTGACCATCGGGTAGATCCCGTGATCCGGATCCTTCATCGAGCCGAGCTGCCCTTCCAGAAGGATGTTCTTCCCTGCTTTTTCCGCCTCATAAAGGAAGGCAGACGTGTCGGCCACGTAGGGTGCGACCATCTCTTTCCATGTCATCAGTTCCTCGAACAGGCTGTCCACGGAAAGAAGGGGTTTGTGATAAAGGTGCTCCAGCAGCGTATTTTTTACTGCGGCAACGCCTTCCAGTTTTTCTCTCAGAGCTTTCTCATCGAAGAGCTCGTTGACCTGGAAGCCG
>JABUSX010000184.1 GCA_021442545.1 Eubacterium sp.
CCGTAAGATCGGCCGGCCGTTTTCCGTTCGCCTTCCGGATCAACGTAATATGCGGCGTAAACTTCTTGTCATCGATCTCAAAACCGGCCTTCTTAAGGGCAAGCCGCAGATCGTTTGCATATTTTTTCAGCTTCTGATTCCCTTTGATCCCGATCCAGAATGTATTTCCGAACTGTCCGAATTCCGAGAAGGAAAGCCGCGCCGGTTCAGCCGGAACGCTGTCCATGATCTGTCTGATCTCATCGACCCTGTCGGTTTCCCCGATAAAGGCCAGTGTCAGATGAAGGTTTTTCACCGGAACATAATTTCCGTTAACACCGGCTTTTTTCAGGCTGTGCAGAACAACAGTCACATCCTTCTTCATTTTTTCCGTCAGATCAATCGCGATAAAAAGCCTCATTTCAATTCCCCACCGGCATTTCCCGAGCCTGTTTCCTGCACACAGATTTTTATGCCTCTGCCTGATCTGCATGCAGGTTTTCATACCTTAATCTGATTTTCATTCAGATCTGCCATCCTTTGTCCGGCACTTCAGCATTCTCTTCAGTCTGCACACACTTTAACTATATTCCCTTTTTATGTAACTTTGCAAATAAATTAAGCATGAACTTTTTCCGCACCGCCTTGCGGAAAAGAACCTTTCTGTGTTAGCATGATTTGTGTATCATTCTGACGGCGAGGTTCGCTCCGAGCGTGGAAGATCAGGTACGGCAGGTTTCGTTTACATCTGATACGACAGGCCATCTGCTTCTTCCCGGAGCAGATGGCTTTTTTTGTGATACTGCGGTAAAACCTCCATGCGGACACTGTGCCTGCACGAGCGGACACAGGGCGGTTAAGTACATAGAGCGGCTATAAGCCCGTTAACACCCGAATCATTTACGGAAGGAAATCTCATGCTGAAACTGGCAATTTACGGAAAAGGCGGAATCGGAAAATCGACGATCACAGGAAATCTGGCTGCTGCCATGGCTTTTCTCGGGAAACGTGTCATCCAGATCGGATGCGACCCGAAAGCGGATTCCACGATCAACCTGCTTGGCGGCCAGCCTCTCATGCCGGTCATGGAATACCTGCGCACACACGAAGAAATGCCGGAACGGATCGAAGATATATCCCGTGAAGGATACGGCGGTATTCTCTGCATTGAGACGGGCGGACCGACACCCGGTCTTGGTTGTGCAGGACGCGGCATCATTGCCACCTTCGACCTGCTGCGGGATCTGGAACTTTTCGAAACATATAAACCGGATGTTGTCCTCTACGATGTGCTCGGTGACGTGGTCTGCGGCGGCTTTGCAGCACCGATCCGCGGGGGTTACGCCGATAAGGTTCTGATCGTGACCTCCGGAGAAAAAATGGCTCTTTATGCCGCCGACAATATCTGTAAGGCCGTGAAAAATTTTGAGGACCGCAGCTACGCTTCCGTGCGCGGTCTGATCCTGAATCAGAGGAATGTGGAAAATGAGACGGAAAAAGTCCGTGCCTTTGCAGACGAACGTCATCTTGACATTGTCGGCTGCATACCGCGCAGCGACAGTATCATTCATTTTGAGGAAGAGGGTAAGACTGTGATCGAAGGCGATCCGGAACTTCCCGTCAGCAAAGTCTTTCTGGAACTGGCCGGACGTCTTCTGGATGAATCAGAATGAATATCCGGCAGTACGAATCCGGTGTCTGCCATACAGCTGCAGTATGCACCGGAAAACTGTCATCAAATAACCTGATCTTCACCTTATGAGGAATACTATGACTGAAAAACAGACAGCCATTTTCTATACGATATCAGAGCTTGCAGAACGAGGCCGGGAAAACATTCCGGAGGAATATGCCACGTCTTCCCATCTCGTATACAGTTCGCCGGCTACCCTCGCGTTTAATTCCCCCGGAGCGGAAGGCTTCGGCGTGAAACGCGCCGGGCTTGCCATCCCCGGATCCGTCATGCTCATTGTGTCTCCGGGCTGCTGCGGACGCAATACTTCGGAGATCAGTTCGATCCCGCAGTACAAAAACCGCTTCTTTTACCTCGAGATCAGTCAGACGGATCTCGTTACCGGTGCACACCTCCGGAA
>JABUSX010000123.1 GCA_021442545.1 Eubacterium sp.
AGTCCCAGCTTCATCCGGTTGTACCGCTCCGTCAGTTCGGCACCGAAACCGAAAAAGCCGATGAGATAGGCCAGAAGGAAAATCTCCACGATCAGAAACGCAATGCAGGCTCCTTTATTGGCCCGGATGGCAGACAGGATCCGTTTTCCCATACCGCCGCCCTCCTTCTTCGGTTCCTCTGAAGAGGACTCTTCGATACATGCAGATGCACCTGGCTTTCCCTGGTTTTCTTCTTTCTGATCATTCGACGAAAGAATTTCCTGCTCCGGAAAATTTCCTTCTGCGGATATGGATTCTTTTTTCAGAATATCTGGCATTTTTATCCCCTCATCACGATACGTTTCGCCCGAAAATTGCAGACAAGCTGCAAAAGTATGTTATGATACAGCTGTCGAAAAACCGGATGCCTTCACCGGATCCGTTATTTCTTCGGAAATCCGGTGTCTGCATTCTGAAATTTTATTTCGCCTCTGCGGTTTTCTGCCGCAGAGCAGAAAGTGGCGGAAACCCCTATGACATCTGTTTCGGTTATCATTCCTGTCTATAACGCCGGAAATATGCTTTCCCGCTGCCTGGACAGCATATGCGGACAGCTCACGGAGCAGGACGAGCTGCTCCTTGTCAACGACGGCTCCACGGACGGATCCGCTGAGGTCATCGCCCGGTATGCCGAACGCTATCCGTCCCTGATCCGGCCTTTTTATCAGGAAAATGCCGGGGCGGCCGAGGCCCGCAACCACGGGATCCGCGAAGCAAAATGCGATTATATCTGTTTTCTGGATCAGGATGACTTCGTTGACCCGGATTATGTTTCCGCCTTCCGCCGCTATGCGGACACCACAGATGCCGATATCCTGCTCGGCGGTTACCGCCGTGTCAGTGAAAACAAAACCCTGTTCCGGGTAGACCCTGTGGATTCCCCCTGGTTTCCGTTTACAACAACCGCTGCCTGGGCCAGGATCTACCGCAGCAATCTGCTGAAAAAGCATGACATCCGTTTTCTGACATCTCCCATCGGTGAAGACGTCTACCTGAATCTGAATGCCTATGCACATGCCCGCTCTATTATGACGGTTCCCTATACCGGATACAACTGGTATTTCAACTCCGGGAGCGTGTCCAACACCTCACAGCGCGGCTTTGATCCGCGGATCGATCTGATCCGCTTCCTGAACATTCTGCGCGGCGTATGCGGCGAAAAGCTGCATACCGAAAAATGGTACGGTCCTTTCTTCGTCCGCTATGTCATCTGGTACCTGCTTTTCTCAGGCCGCTCCGCATCTTCCGAAGCCTTTATGCGGGAATACAAAGCCTGCTTCGGCTGGCTTGCAGAAGAACAGATCCCGATCCGTTTTCCGATCGGCGACAAGGACTTTTCCTGCGAACGTTCCTCCGCAAAATGCAGCATACACGCTTTCCTTATGCTGCACCGCCTTCATCTTGTGCCGCTCTTTGCAAAGCTTTACTGCCGGGGCGGTTCCTGAGGCAGACTCTTTTCCGCCTGCGGCTGCTGTTTTTCGCCCGGCAGACGGTGTTCTGTCCTTCAGATAACTTTATCTTTCTCTGTTGCCGTAATATACATCCGGTTTTTCCGCATATTCCGGCCAGACTTTTCCGAGCCGTTCCCTGTCTCTCAGTTCTGCTTCTTCCGAAACAGACTTCACGGGATCATTTTCCTTAGCCGTCTGCCCCTGGAAAAAGCTGCGGCCGGCATAGACACAGACCTTACCGTTTTTCCGCAGACGGAAGCAATAGTCGGTTACGGATGAAGAAAGCTGTTCGTAGTCCGGATCCAGACTTCCTGACCCGAGAAAATCCTGCTTCCGCGTCATCAGACATTCCTTCCGGAGTGCCATGAATTCCTGCATGGAAAAGAGCACGTCATCATAATCCTCCAGCTTCAGGAATTCCTTCCCGGCAATACGGTCTTCCCGGATAATGACACCGGCATGCTGAACGGTTCCTCTGTCACAGACCACCGCAGGCGCTGCTGCACCGATGTCTTCCCGCGCACGGATCAGATCGAAAAGAGTCGAAACCGCGCCCGGGCGGCAGGTCATGATTTCTGCAG
>JABUSX010000121.1 GCA_021442545.1 Eubacterium sp.
CCGTTTGCCCGGAAAAAGTCCGTGAGCAGGGCCGCACGCTCGGTGCAGATCTCGGGCGTTCCTCCGTGATGATAATCGAGATAGGCCTGCAGACGCGGAAAATCCTCAATGGCATAATCGGTGAGATACGGATCCTTCTGCAGGCAGACAACACCCGCATCGACGGAATCCGCCGGAATAAGCTGCTTCCGCTGACGTTTGCCGGGAGCCGGTGCATCTGACATGGACTTTCCGTAGGATTCGCGTTCGGCCTTCTGAGCCTGCATCTGCCGGATCTGCTTGTCTTTCATCATAACGGAAATAAGCAGATTGAAAAACTCAAGATAGGCCATGTTTCCGCTGGAGGACATCTTGTTTTTCAGCATCAGGTTCAGCACCTCGTTTGGAGGCAGAGTCGCAAGCTGAGCCAGAACGGAAGTGTCCTGAAGTGTAAGCAGCGTATCGACGCCGTCGATGGAAGGCCGGACGGCAGCGATCCCGTTCCGGAAGTGAATACTCTGCTTTACACTGCCGTCTTCGGTGGTAAGACCGATGGAAAATTTCATCCAGCCGTCCACCGTCTTCAGATACTGCTTTTTGCTTTTTGAGTGGGCAAACATGTTTGCCATGGCGTTCAGCACTACGTTCGCAGCTGTATTTGCAATGATATTTGCGGTTTTATCTGTATTCACGTTTTCCTCCTAACAGTTAATGCCTCGTGATCGAAAGATGTTTCTGCATCTTTCTGTTTCTGCCGGGGTCTGCCATGCGGTAAGCCCCTTCAGTTCGTCCGCAAGGGGAATTCCCAGCTTGTCATTCTTTCCGTACCAGGTCGGATTATAGGGGAGAAGAGAAGCATTTTTCATGCCGTTTTCCGCCATAAAGCCGGCCAGTGCTTCCAGATTTTCTGCGGTATCCGTTATACCCGGAATGAGCGGGATCCGCATCAGGAGCGAATAGCCGAATTCTGCGGCATCCTCCTGCAGCTTTGCGGCATTTTCCAGTATGATATCGTTATAAACGCCGCAGTATTTTTTATGCATTTCCCGGTCAAAGATCTTCAGATCGCAGTAGATATCCCGGACGTAGGGAAGAAGTTCGGTTTCCGCAAGGCTGTAATCAAAACATCCGCAGGTCTCCAGCAATACGTTTATTCCGGCATCTGAGAGCCTTCTGGCGAGTTCTCCGACCCACTTCAGGTGAAGAGTGGCTTCGCCGCCCGAGAGGGTAACGCCGCCGCCCGAGATATCATAAAAGACCTTATCGGAAAGAAGCTTCTGAAAGACCTCGTCCTGCGGAATTTCCTTTCCTGCAAAGCCAAGTGCCTTGGAAGGGCAGACCTCCGTACAGGAGCCGCAGAGATCACAGCTTTTCCTGTCCGCAAAATACGGATTGCTCCGGTCGAGAGCCTTTTTCTGACAGACGGAGGCACAGCTGCCGCATCCGATACAGACATCTTTATCAAAAGAAAGCTCCTGCTGCGGCTTTTTGCTTTCCGGATTGTGGCACCATATGCAGTTCAGCGGACAGCCCTTGAAGAAGACCACCGAGCGTATGCCCGGTCCGTCATCAAGGGAATTCCCCTTAATTTCAAGAATCAGAGGTGCTTTCATTTATGTCCTTCCATAGGTCATATCACGTTTCGGATTCGTTGTTTTCATATCACATGAAAAGCTGACCATTTGTACTGATATCATATTACGTTTCAGACGCTTTGTATCCGCATCACATGAAAAGTGAAATTTCAGAACCGAACCAGCGTTATGAACCGTACCGGTTCAACTCCGTGTGACATGAAAAGTATAACGGCAAAGCAGGTGGTCTGTAAAGCTTTACGTATCGAAAACGTTTACAAAAATATAAAAAAATGGATGATTAAAAGAATCAGAATATAGCAGAAACGTCTGATTTTTGGCAAAATAGTTATTTCGTAACACCCCTTTGCATGATATAATCAGTTTGAATAAGTGTGCCTTTGAGCAGGGTCTGCGATCATGAAAAAAAGACTTTTTCAAAAACTGAAATCGGAAAGCGGCGCGTCGCTTGTGGCGGCTCTGTTTTTCTTTCAGCGCC
>JABUSX010000350.1 GCA_021442545.1 Eubacterium sp.
TCGATCTCTTCCAGACGCAGATCCATTTTTCCATGTATTCTTACTGCTTTTGTATTCATGTTTTCCCTCTCTTTCATATACCTCTGTAATATCTGTTTTTGTTTTATTTTGTTTCCTGCTCGTGACGGATCAGTTCCCAGGTTGCATCGATCAGGTTCGCGAACTGCGGATCTTCCATGGCGCGGATCACGAAGCCCTGTCGCGGGGAATTGATATCTTCTCCGGAGATCTGGAACATGTTGTACTGTTCACAGAGACCGCGGAGACGGGTAAGCTGTGCCTGCGTATTCCGCGTCGGCATATAGGTTACGGCCCTGATGCCTTCTTCCTTCAGGCACTCGAAGACCTCATCCAGATAGTCGTCTTCAAATTTCTGTGCTTTCTTGTCTCCTGTCACGCTGTCGCCGACATCGCCCAGATAGGCATAGCAGAGATACGCATCGACATCTTTGCAGACCTTGACCATTTCCGCCAGTGACGGGCACTCTTCATCCGCATCGATAAAGATCTTCGGAACAAAGGCACTCTTGAGAATGCCGAGAAGATCGTATTCATAGAACGGATACGCCGTATCCAGCAGCATTGCCTTCTGTTTTTCCGAAAGCTCCAGTCCGAGCTTTTCCAGCGTATCGATCACGGGCTGTCCCTTGCCGCATTCTGCCGTCAGCTTCTTTGCCAGTCCGTACATCAGATGACGTTCCGTTACGGCGCCTTCTTCGTGAGCCATGGAAAGCGGCAGAACATGTGCGTCATAATCGAGTCCGAGTGAAGGCAGGAGTTCATTGACCGCCGCGACCATCTTCCGGTTGCGTTCCCCGCGGGCCGCGCGGTACGGACGGAAGAATTCATTCAGCTTTTCGATATTGCCGTGGGGCACCGACTGGATCGTCATGTAGCTGACGCCGACCTGGTCGGGGTTGTTTGTCCTGAGACCGTCAAGACGCGTCCCCTTCATGGAAACGCGGCATTCCATACCGACCGTGACCGGGATCCCGGCCAGCTCTCCCGCTTCAATAAACTCGCGGGCGCCGGAGATCGAATCGTGGTCGATGATTCCCGCCGTGCTCAGCCCTTCCATCCGGGCCGCATAGACGGCTGCCGTCGGGGAATACGGCGAAAAGGAATAGGTCGTATGAATGTGATTGTTGATATACTGCGGCACGACCGGCGGAAATTCCGTTGTTTTCAGGATCTCCGCAAGATTCGCCAGCCGCTGCTCCTTCTCCGGAGCATTCAGTTTTTCCAGAATTTCAATATTGATCAATTTCCTGTCCTCCTGTTACCGAAGCATGACCTGGCCGCCGGTTACAGGGATCGCCTGACCGGTCTCATACGCCTGCTCGACGCAGTACATTGCGGCACGGGCAACGTCAAGCGGCAGGCAGCCGCGGTTCAGCGGAACCTTCGACTCATAGAATCTCCGTACGTCTTCGACCGTCTTCGCGCCTTTGACTTTTCCGGCCTTCATATACTGAACGAAAAGTCCCTTTTCGGGATCTGTCCAGAGCGGTCCGTCCAGATAGTTGCCCGGGCAGATCGCATTGACTTTGATATTATACGGTGCGAGCTCCATAGCGAAGCTCTGAACGAAACCGATCGCACCGAACTTGGAGCCGGCATAGGCAAAGTTCTTGTTGGAGCCTTCCAGACCGGATTTCGAAGACATGGCGATGATGTCGAACATCTTTTCCGGAGCGGCTTCGTGCTGGGCTTCCATGATGATCGCCGCATACTTGCTGCAGAGGAAGAGACCGTAATAGTTGATCTTCGTCACAAATTCCATATCCTTAAGTTCAAAGGTGGCCAGAGGACCGGAACGAAGAACGCCTGCGTTTGCGATCATGATATCCAGACCGCCGTACTGCTCGACGACCGTCTTTACCATGGAGGCAACGCTTTCCTCATCGGCAACGTTGACTTCGACCGCACTCGCATTCTCGCCGAGAGAATCCGCCACTTCCTTTGCAAGCGCATAATTCATGTCGGCAATAACCGTGATCGCACCTTCCTTGTGCAGTTCTTCCGCGATTCCGCGTCCGAAGCCCTG
>JABUSX010000456.1 GCA_021442545.1 Eubacterium sp.
GGAAAGCTCTGAAATACCGGGAAAAAGCTCTGAAATACCGGGGAAAAGCTCTGGAATGCCGGGGAAAAGCTCTGGAATGCCGGGAAAAAGCTCTGAAATGCCGGGAAAAAGCTCTGAAATACCGGTGAATGTACTGAGGGGAGCTGAAACTTCAATGTCAAGCAAAAAAACTTGACAGAACGAAGAAAGCTCTGTATGATGACACATGTACGTTTGCGGCCGGGCAGGGAAAAAGTATTTCGAGAAGAAACGAATGGAAGAATTTGTTGAAAAATCGCTTTTGTTTGACTTCTACGGAGAACTCCTGACCGAACATCAGCGCAGGATCTATCAGGATATCGTATTTGAAGATCTTTCGGTATCCGAGGTTGCAAGGAGTGAAGGAATCACCCGGCAGGGGGTCCACGATCTGATGAAGCGCTGTGACAAGATTCTTGCCGGTTATGAAGAAAAACTGCATCTTGTTGAAAAGTTTCTCGGGATCCGGCGCCGTGTCGGCGAGATCCGGGAACTGACGGAAGAAGGAAGTGCAGTCGACCGGATCGCACAGACGATCCTTGAAGAAATGTGATGTACACTCTCCGGAAAAGCGGGTGTCCGGCTGATTCCGGAAGAGACCGGAAAGCAATAAAAAGGGAAGAACGAGATGGCATTTGACAGCCTTACCGACAAACTGCAGAATGTTTTCAAGAACCTTCGGAGCAAAGGGCGTCTGACAGAGGCCGATGTGAAAGCGGCGCTGAAGGAAGTAAAAATGGCACTGCTTGAAGCGGATGTCAACTTCAAGGTCGTTCGGAAATTTACGAAGACTGTCGAGGAACAGGCCATCGGCCAGGATGTGATGAACGGTCTGAATCCGGGGCAGATGGTCGTAAAGATCGTGCATGACGAACTCGTTTCCCTGATGGGTTCGGAAATGACGGAACTTCCGCTGAAGCCGGCATCGGAGCTGACGATTCTGATGATGATCGGTCTTCAGGGTGCAGGTAAAACGACGACAACGGCGAAGCTGGCCGGTCAGCTGAAAGCAAAGGGCCGCAAGGTTCTGCTGGCAGCCTGTGACGTGTATCGCCCGGGAGCCATCAAACAGCTGCAGGTCGTCGGTGAAAAACAGGGTGTTCCGGTCTTTACGGTCGAAGGCAGCAGGGAACCCGTTAAGATCGCGCAGGCGGCCGTAAAGGAAGCGAAGGATACGGGTGCAAGCGTCCTGATGATCGATACGGCAGGCCGTCTGCAGATCGACGAAAGCATGATGAATGAGCTTGAGGCGATACAGAACGCGGTTCCGGTTACGGCAAACCTGCTCGTTGTGGATGCCATGACCGGTCAGGAAGCGGTCAACGTGGCAAAGGCCTTCGAGGAAAAGGTTGGTATCACAGGAGTTATCCTGACGAAGCTGGACGGCGATACCAGAGGCGGTGCGGCGCTTTCCATCAAAACGATCTGCGGCAAGCCGATTCTCTACGTCGGTATGGGTGAAAAACTTTCCGATCTGGAACCCTTCCATCCCGACCGTATGGCTTCCCGTATCCTCGGAATGGGAGATGTGCTCAGCCTCATTGAAAAGGCACAGGCCACGATCGATGAGGAAAAGGCGCGCGAAATGGAAAGGCGCGTCCGGAAGGCACAGTTTACCTATAACGATTACATCGACAGCATGACGCAGATGCGGAAGATGGGCGGGATCGGCAGCGTTCTGGGTATGATCCCCGGGATCGGAACCAAAAAGAAGGAAATCGAAGGCATGATCGATGAAAAGGATCTTGCCCGCAAGGAAGCCATTATTTATTCCATGACACCGGCAGAGCGCAATAATCCCGATCTCATGAATCTTTCCAGAAAGAAGAGGATCGCGGCCGGTGCGGGAATTCCCATGCAGGAAGTGAATGCCTTTATCAAGCAGTTTGAGCAGACCCGGAAAATGATGAAGCAGATTCCGGGCATGATGAAGGGAATGCGTGGAAAACGAGGAGGTTTCAATTTCCCGTTCTGACGGGAGGTTGTTCCGGATCTTACAGATCATAAATATACGAAAATGAAAATGA
>JABUSX010000347.1 GCA_021442545.1 Eubacterium sp.
GCGCTTCCTTCCACAGTTGCTTTTCCGTCATAAACCTTGGAATAGATGTCGGTTCCGGGTGAAAGCGTCAGCGGCACGGGATTGATCGTTACCGTGCGGCTTCCGGAGCAGCCCTCATAGTTGTTATTCAGGGATCTTACATAATAGTAGACCGTGTAGCTTTCAACATTGCCGTCTTCGTCTACCTTGACGTCCCGGAAGACCGGATTGGTCTTCGTGCCTTCTTCGTAGTTCTCTTCCGTGAGTCCTTCCGGCACAGTATTCCGGAAGAGAGCCATGGCGCTCAGGCCCTGCTCATAGTTTTCTTCCGTGAGATTTTCTGACGTACTGTAATAGATCTCGTAGATATCTTCTTCGGGGGGCGTGACCTCCAGCGTGATCGAATGATCTTCTTTCGCATCATATGTGGCCGTATGGCTGAGTGCTTTGGTATAGAGACTCAGCTGATCCTTTTCCACCGTTAAGGCAAAGGCATCGGACACGGCCTTTATGGTCATGCCGTTATCTTTTCTCTTTGCGGTGACTTCACAGGTGATCTCATAATTTCCGGCGGAAAGATCGGACGGAAGTTTGCAGTTCGGGCCCGTCGCGCCCTCGATGGGTTCGCCGTTCAGATACCACTGATAACCGGAAACAAAGCTGGACGCATCCGCGTCTTCGCCGAATTCCGCCGAAGCCGTTACCACATGCTCTCCGGGGCTGTTGTAGCGGTAGGAAGAATCTCCCGTGATCGTAATATCGGGGCTGTCCACATCACAGGCCTTCATGACGGCCGTATAGCTTTCCGATTCCGTTACCCGGACGGAAATGGTGGTGTCCTTGCTGATGCATTTGTCTGCGGGCAGGGTCTCATAGGTTACATCGGAAGGAAGGTCTGCTGTCTTATACCAGCCTTCGAAGGTATAACCTGCCGACAGGGAGGCCCTTAAGACCGCTTCCTTTCCGTAGAAATAATCGCCGTTTCCGAGAAGGGACAGGGTTCCGGTGCCGTCAAGCACAAGCGGTTCCGTTTCGATCTCAAAGCTCTCCAGATCGTAGTAATACTCCAGAACCATGCCGTAGCGGTTCGTGTAATCATCATCTGCTTCGAGTCTTATGATGTCATTCTCATACTGGTACAGAGCATAGGAAAAACTATAATGCGGTACGGAAAGCGCATCATCGGCTACGGGGATCTCCTTCCCCTGCAGAGCCGTGAATTCATAAGAAGAACCGGCCAGGTCTTCCTGCTTCACGGTATATACACTGCCTTCCTTCTTTGCGGAAACATAGTACAGCCGCACGCCGCCGCTCTCATAGGAAAGGCCGCCGTTCGAATAAACAAGACAGGCCGTCTGGCTACCGTCCAGAGAAAGAACTGCTTCCGTTCCTTCCTCCGAAATCATGGCCAGCGTTGCTTCCTTATCGTAGCTGCCGTTATGGTTCTGGAAGAAATGGAAGACCGTCTGGTCCACATCGGCTTCCTCCCAGACAGCCGTCATCTTCACCTTTCCTTCCGGCATGGTAAAGCTGACTTCTTCATCACCTTCCGTAAATGCGGGCGCACCCGTCCAGTTTACATATCCGTCCTGTTCTGCGTCGAAGATCTTCCAGTTCCATCCCGCAAAGGTATAGCCGTTCCGCTCGGGAGAGGCGACCGTAACGTGCTGTCCTACACGATAGTCCGCAGTCTCCGGATCGGTATTTTCCATGTTTTTGTCTACGGTCAGGGTGTACCGGCTGCGCACGAAATACGCAGTGAAGTCGATGCCTTCCTGCTGTACATAGCCCTTCAGAATATTTCTGGAATTGGCATTGTCATAACGAAGACCGGGCACCGGATCAAAGAGGTCGAGACCCGCTTCGAGCTCCGTAAAGGTCAGAGACGGAATTTCTCTCGAAACCATAATGACATTGCCGTCATAGGTATAGACCTTTTCCAGAAGTTCGACCTCACGGATATTTCCCACTTCGTCCGTAAAGTCCACGGTTTCGACATTCGTGCTGACGGAAATGTCTTCGCCGAACGCTTCCAGATCGTCTTCGGTGATATA
>JABUSX010000057.1 GCA_021442545.1 Eubacterium sp.
CATTGCACAGAAGCTTGTCTGGCAGTGCAACGAGGACGGATATCTTGTCGGTTCAAGGGGATCGGTCGGTTCTTCCTTTGCCGCGACCATGGCCGGAATCACCGAGGTCAATCCCCTTCCTCCGCATTATCTCTGTGAAAAATGCCGGTATTCGGACTTTGATTCTGAAACCGTGCGCAGGTACGCAGAGGAACGCAAGGTCGGGCCCGATCTGCCGGATGCCGTCTGTCCGAAGTGCGGAGCACCTTTGATGAAGATGGGATTCCAGATCCCGTTTGAAACCTTCCTCGGTTTCAAGGGGAACAAGGAGCCGGATATCGACCTGAACTTTTCCGGAGAATACCAGAGCCGGGCACATAAGTTCACGGAGGTCATCTTCGGAAAGGGACAGACCTACCGTGCAGGGACAATCGGCACGATGGCGGAAAAGACGGCTTTCGGCTATGTGAAAAACTATTATGAGAGCCGCCAGATCTATAAGAGGAACTGCGAGATCGAACGGATCGTGAACGGTCTGGTGGGTGTGCGGCGGACGACCGGGCAGCATCCGGGAGGAATCATCGTTCTGCCGCACGGCGAGGATATCAATGCGTTTACTCCCGTTCAGTATCCGGCTGACGATCCGGATTCCGGCGTCATCAGCACGCATTTCGACTACCATTCGATCGATGAAAATCTGCTGAAGCTGGATCTGCTGGGCCACGATGATCCCTCCATGATCCGTATGTTGGAGGATCTGACCGGAACGGATGCCACCAAGGTACCGCTGGATGAGCCGAAAGTCATGTCCCTCTTTACGGATACGTCGGCGATGGGTATCCTGCCCGAAGACATCGGGGCGTGCAGACTGGGATGCCTGGGCGTGCCGGAATTCGGGACCGACAACACGATGCAGATGGTCACGGAGATCCGCCCGAAGAATCTGACCGATCTGATACAGATTTCCGGTCTTTCACACGGCACGGATGTCTGGCACGGCAATGCGCAGACGCTGATCCAGGAGAATATCTGCACGATCGGGGAAGCCATCTGCACGCGTGACGATATCATGGCCTATCTGATCGGTAAGGGAATCGAAAGCGAGCTTTCGTTTACGATCATGGAAAGTGTCCGGAAGGGAAAAGGTCTGAAACCGGACTGGGAAACGGAAATGCGTGCCCATGATGTGCCGGAGTGGTATATTGATTCCTGTAAGAAGATCAAATATATGTTTCCGAAGGCACATGCCGTTGCCTATGTCATGATGGCCTATCGGATCGCCTGGTATAAGGTCTATTATCCGGCGGCCTATTATGCGGCATATTTTTCGATCCGCGCGAAGGCATTTTCCTATGAAAAAATGTGTTTCGGCAGAGAACGGCTGAAGGAGTTTCTGGATCCGCTCCGTGCCCGCTATCAGGACGATAAGGGACGGAGACAGCTGAGCAACAATGAAAAAGACAGCTACCGGGATATGAAGCTTGCCGAAGAAATGTATGCGAGAGGTGTGAACTTCGCACCGATCGATCTCTATACGGTTGACGCACACAGATGCCGCGTCCTGGAAGACGGCAGACTGATGGCTTCTCTGGATTCGGTGGAAGGTCTCGGGGAAAAAGCCGCCGACAGCATCGTGCAGGCGGCCCGCGAAGGGGAATTCCTCTCGCGGGATGACTTCCGGAGACGGACCGGAACCGGAAAGAGCATGATTGAAACACTGGACCGTTTCGGAATCATGAAGGGGCTGCCCGAAACCAACCAGATCTCACTGTTTGATGGGTGGGGACTCTGAAACGCAGAAAAGTATCCCTTTCCGGCATTTTCTGACGGAAGAAAAGGCAGCCGGGAGGCTGCGGAAACCAAACCCGGAAATAAGTATAAAAAGGAGAATGTATCATGAAAAACCAGGATATGGATCTTCATTATCTCCAGCGAATGGCGGAATTGTACCCGACGATCGCGAAGGCATCGACAGAGATCATTAATCTTCAGTCGATCATCCATCTTCCGAAGGGAACGGAGCATTTCATTACCGATATACACGGAGAGTA
>JABUSX010000126.1 GCA_021442545.1 Eubacterium sp.
GAAGCCCGTCTGCAGGTCGAGCATGCCCGCCTGCAGTATGTTATGCCTCGTCTGGCCGGAATGTGGACACACTTCGGCAGGCAGTCCGGATCGAGCGGAAGCCGTTCGAACCGCGGTATCGGTGAGACGCAGCTGGAACTGGACCGCCGGCAGATCGAACACCGCATGGCCGAGCTTTCGAGAGAACTCAAAGCCATCGAACGCGAACGGGCGACCCAGCGCGAAAAAAGACTGCGGTCCGACATTCCAAAGGTTGCGCTCGTCGGTTATACCAACGCCGGAAAATCCACGCTGATGAACCGGATGCTGGAACTGAACGAAAATCCGGATGAAGGGAAAAAAGTCTACGAGGAAGACAAGCTCTTTGCGACCCTCGATACGACCGTCCGCAAGATCATGCCGAAGGGAAGAAAACCGATCCTGCTTTCCGACACCGTCGGCTTTATCAATGAACTGCCGCATTCGCTGGTCAAGGCGTTTCGGTCCACACTTGAAGAAGTACAGTATGCGGACCTGCTTCTGCAGGTCATCGATTACTCGGATCCGCATTACCGTGAATGCATGAAGGTCACGGAGGAAACGCTTAAAGAGATCGGTGCCGCCGGCATTCCGATGATCTGCATCTACAACAAGGCAGATAAGATCGAAGATCTTCCGTTCCCGATTCCGGCCGTCCGCATGAACAATATGTTCATGTCGGCCCGTGAAGGAAAAGGCATCACGGAACTTCTGGATCTGATCGAGGAAAAGTTCCGGGAAAATGCCCGGGAAGCCGGATTTCTTCTTCCCTATGCGGACGGCAAGGCTCTTCACGAGCTGCAGGAACTGGCCGAAGTCCTTTCGACGGAATACCGGGATGACGGTGTTTTTGTGTCGGCACGCTGCCGGAAGGAAGTAATTTCCCGGTTTGAAAAATACCGCCTTTCCTGACATCCTGAATGGAAACTGTCAGGTATCCGGAATGTGCGGCGTGAGAGGAATAATGTTTCGTATTGCGCAGCGACAGAAGCGGAACCGCAGATCACGTGGAATGAGAAACATTGTGTTCCGGAACGGTGCAAAGGAAAAAATTTCGTATTTACAGATAAAAGAGATAGCTCGGTATGGCAGATAAATTTGAGAGAACTGAACTTCTGCTCGGGCGGGAAGCCATGGAGATCCTTGCGGCATCCCGCGTCGCCGTATTCGGTCTGGGCGGGGTCGGCAGCTATGTAACGGAAGCGCTTGCCCGCTCCGGGATCGGCGCCCTGGATCTGATCGACAAGGATGTGGTCAATATCTCAAATCTGAACAGGCAGATCCTTGCAACATTTGAAACGATCGGTATGGATAAGACCGAGGCCGCTGCGAAAAGGGTTGCCCTGATCAACCCGGACTGCCGTGTCACGCCGCATAAAATATTTCTGCTGCCGGAAACGGCGGACTCTTTTGATTTCCGCGATTATGATTATGTTGTCGATGCGATCGATACCGTGACCGGAAAACTGACGCTGATTGAAAAAGCAAAGGCGGCAGGCACACCGGTCATTTCCTGTATGGGGACGGGAAACAAGCTCGATCCGACGGCCCTGCGCGCCGCCGATCTTTTTGAGACAACGGTCTGTCCGCTTGCACGCATCATGCGGAAGGAATGCCGGAAACGCGGCATTACGGAGCTGAAATGCGTTTATTCGGAAGAAAAACCGATCGCGCCCGGAACAGCCGACTGCAGAGAAACGCCGTGGAACGTGCACGCAGATATGGCCGGAGAGACTATTTCGGATTTAAAAAGCTGCGGGAGCGTGCCTGAGGAAACTGAGAGAAGATCCCCCGTGCCGGGGTCGGTTTCCTTCGTGCCTTCTGCGGCAGGCCTGATCATCGCGGGAGAAGTCATCCGCGATCTGATCCGCAGAAGCAGATAAATGCGCATCGGGAACCGGTTTCGGAGCTGCCGCCGCGGATCCGGTCCGGGATCGCCGGCAGGCTGCGGCTTGGGGCGGCAGACATCAATCTTTCCCGGAAAACAGGGATTTT
>JABUSX010000199.1 GCA_021442545.1 Eubacterium sp.
GGCACATAAACGCCGCCGATGACTGCATCGCCGTTGTAAGCAACGCCTGCGGGAAGAGTTTCTTTTACCGTTACATCGGTAACACCGCCCGTGGTTGTCGTATGCTTTACCTCAAGAGCAGGCTCCAGACGGAAGTCAACGACATTCTGTGCGTAGTCAAGGTTGAAGTTTTCCTTCTGCTTTTCAACGCCGCTTACGGTAACAGTCTGGTCTATGAATTTGCCGATTGTAGTAATATACGGCACAACGTACAGGGAGTCGCCGTTGGGGTTGCCGGATGGGACATGTCCGTCTACCCAGTTGCCCTCTTCGTAAACGGAAGGTTTATATGTATTTCCGGCATAACGGTAATTCTTTCCGGATGCGTAGTTCAGTGCTTTGGTATATTCGTCGAAATCAGTGATGAATGGGATGTTTAAGCCCGTGGAGGTCTTGTCGTTGTTCACGACCTCCTGCTTCAACTCTTCCGATGTATATTTATCTGTGCCGGATTTCCACCATATGTTCGACATGACGATCGTCGGGTAGACATTGTTCAGCAGGCTCTCGTCCGTCCTGATGCGAACGGGCAGAGCAGCCGTGACGGATGAAGAGTTCGAGGCATTGTTCAGATAGTGCTTTGCGCGTGTCTGCATCAGGCAGCCGACGCAGAGCTTTCCGTCGGAAAGCAGCGCATTAAGGGAGGTATAGTATACAAGATCCTCGATCTTGGTGCCGTTCATCTCGTCGATACCGGTCCAGTTAGAGCCGTCCGGCTTCGCCGCATAGAGGAAGGTATACTGCATGTGAGCTGTACTGCCGAACTCATTGCCGCCGTAGTCTCTATTAGGAGATTTCACCGAAGGCTCACGTCTGACCTCAAAGGCGGAAGCGTCAAAGAGCATAAGGGAGTCGACGGCGTACAGGTTATTCTCGGTGGAGCCGTTGGCGCTCCAGAGTACCGACCAGTCGATGGTGCCCTCCTGTCCCGGCATACCCACATCCTTTCCGTTTTGATAGCAGCTTCCGCTCGTCGTGTTGGAAAGTCCGTTAAAGTCACCGGCGTATATGCTGGTGCCGTACCAGATTCTCTGGCTGAAGCCGCCGTTTCCTGCGCGAAGGGGATAGTTCAATGCTCTTAAATCATCAGCGGTCAGTTTACCCGACTCGTCGTAGATGGTCTGCTCGCGGCCTAAGAATGTTTTTGTCTCCTGATCGGTGATGGACTTGGCAACAAGATTCACGTCATAAAATGTGACCTTCATCGTGCCGTTGCCGTACACAGTCGGAATATACTGGCCTTCGGGCGTCGTGTTCGGGATAACGTATTCCAGCTTGCCTGCGCTGAACGCGCCCCAGTATACACCGGCACCGGTCGGCATATTAGTGGTCGTGCCGCCTGAGTTATGGGTCGGGAACTGGTCTATGTTGATTTTATAGTCTTTCACGGTGACATGGATCACGTTCGGGTCGGCCTCATCCTGCACCGCAGCCCATGAACCGCCGTTGTAGCAGAAAAAATTATAGGCGGAGGGGGTTCCTTTGTTGTAGGGGAGGCTTGTGTCGGCTGTTTTTGTGCCGCCGACATTCATCGCACGCCCGTCATAGGCGCTTGTAGTATTATTACTGTATCTGTTTGCGTCCACCGTCCAGACCAGAGGGGTGACACCCGCGGTTATGCTCGGATCTGTCTCATTTGTATAAAGCGCGGAGAGGTTGATGTCAAAGGTAATGTCATCGCCGTTTGGCAGCTCAATACCGCGGAAGCCCTTGTCCGGATTGTCGTTGCGCAGGGACAGATACATACCGATGCCGCGAAGCTGGCCTTCCACCACTCCTGCGTCCTGATTGTTCGCCTTATCGTTGCCGGTGCTGAAGTCGAAATTGCCGTAGCAGCTCTTGTATTGATGTTCGCTGATGGTGACATTATATTTCGGAGCTGCGCTGACTGTTACTGCCGGCAGGTCGAAGGCCACCATTTCCTTGCCGCCGTTCGGAGCAGCCTTATGGTTCGGGTCTGAACAGATATGATC
>JABUSX010000436.1 GCA_021442545.1 Eubacterium sp.
AACAGAACTATGCTATAATTTTGTTAGCACTCGGCATAATCGAGTGCTATTAAAACAGATCGTACAACCTATGCGCGTATTTCCGGACTTTCCCGGGTTTTCGCTCAGTGCCCGTCATCGAGTGCAAAACGTTTACGGAAGTTCAGAGAGGAGGTGGAAGCGCCATGAAATCATACATGATCATACCCGTCTACGACATGGTCATCCTGCCGGATGTGGATTACCATATCGGTACGGCTCCTTTCTCAGAAGAAGAAAAGAACCGAATTGAAGCAGACGAAAACAAAGCACTTTTTGTCCCGATCCGGGACATATCGGAAAAAGAGAATCTGCAGGCGGAAGCTTTTTATCCGCTCGGCGTGCTTGCGGATATTCTGGAGATCGGCGAAACGCCGACCGGCACGCGGGTCCGGGCACATTCAAACGAAACGGTCCGGATATCGGATCCTGTAAAGACGAACGGAGTCTGGGAAACCGTTCCGCAGATCCGGGAAGAGCTCCCGGATATCACGGAAAAGGGAGAACAGGAACTCCTGAATAAATTAAAGGAAACCACGATCGAGCTGACCAAAAACCTTCAGGGCGGCAGTCTTGCTGCGGCTTATATCAAGGAATGCAGCTCCATTAATGAATACGGCGCATTTTTCGGACAGTTTTTTGACATGAGCGTTGAGGAAAAATACGCCTTGCTGGAAACCGATTCCCTGCGTGAGCGCGGCATGGCGATCCAGGAAGCCCTGATGAGATTCAAGGGTACGGTCGATATGCAGATGTCTCTGAACAAGCGCTACAATGATTCCGAGGGAAACTATTACAAAAAAGCAGCGATTCAGAAACAGATCGGTCTTCTGCAGCAGGAACTGGAAGACCTTGATCCGGAAGTCAGCTCCGTTGAGGATGATTATCAGACAAAGATCGAACGCAGCGGCATGCCTGAAGAAGCGAAAAAGGAAGCCTTGCGCATCCTGAAGCGCTACCTGGCCGCACAGCCGAATGATCCGGAACGTACGTCCATGGAAAACTACCTGGACTTTATCACGGAGCTGAAATGGAAGGTCGGTGACATCACGCCGATCGATCTGAAGCGTGCCCGTACCGTTCTGGACCGCGATCACTTCGGTCTGGACAAGGTCAAGGAACGGATCCTGCAGCAGATCGCCGTCATGGCGCTGAAAAATGACCAGTCCGGATCGATCCTCCTGTTCGTCGGTGCGCCCGGAACAGGCAAAACCAGCATGGGACACGGCATTGCCGAAGCTCTCGACCGGAAATATGTGCGGATCAGTCTCGGCGGAGTCCGCGACGAAGCAGAGATCCGCGGGCACAGACGGACCTATGTCGGTGCCATGCCGGGAAGAATCATGGACGGCATCAAACGTTCCGGCGCCATGAACCCCGTCGTTGTTCTGGATGAAGTGGACAAGCTTTCGCACGGATACGAAGGCGATCCCTCCAGTGCCCTGCTCGAGGTTCTTGATCCGGAACAGAACAATACCTTTACCGATCACTATATGAACGTTCCTTACGATCTCTCGAAGGTTCTGTTCATCTGCACGGCAAATACAACGGACACCATACCGCAGCCGCTTCTCGACCGTATGGAAGTGATCCCGCTTTCCGGCTATACGCCTGTTGATAAGCTGCACATTGCCAGAAAGCATCTTCTGCCGCGGGCGATCCGGGACACCGGTCTGAAACGGAAAAACGTGAAGGTTTCCGATGCCGCCCTGAAGCGCATCGTCAGTGAATATACGATGGAATCCGGCGTGCGCGGACTGAAAAAACAGCTGGATATCCTGTGCCGGCATATCGCCGCGGATATCGTGGAAAACGGGGAAAAGGTTACGAATGTAGGCGTTAAAGATGTTCCGAAACTGCTCGGAAACAAAGGCATCCTGCATGACCGTATCCTGAAAAGACCTCCGGCCGGCGTCGTGACCGGTCTTGCGTGGACACAGGCAGGCGGCGAGATCCTGTTTGTCGAATCCTCCTCCATGCCCGGTTCCGGCAA
>JABUSX010000144.1 GCA_021442545.1 Eubacterium sp.
AAGCCTGAACCGCTGAAGACGCAAGGCTGAATATTCAAAATAAAAACAGGAAACCGGTGCTCTGAACATTGGCTTCCTGTTTTTCGTTGTTATTTTGTTCTGGTTTCTCTTCCCGGTAGTTTTCCTTTTTGAGTTTTTTCCCCGGAGGGTTTTTTCGAGTTTCTATTCCGGGAAGTTTCTCATTTTTGAGTTTTTCTTCCCGGAAGTTTTTCTTCCCGGTAGTTTCTCTTCCCGGTAGTTTCTTAATCGTTCACGGAATAGTTCGGTGCTTCTTTTGTGATCTGGATGTCATGCGGATGCGACTCTTTCAGTGAGGCAGCCGAGATCTTCACAAACTGAGCGGTTGTTTTCAGTTTTTCAACTGTTTCTGCACCGCAGTATCCCATGCCGGACTTCAATCCGCCGATCAGCTGGAAGATGGTATCTTCAACGAGGCCCTTATAGGCCACACGCCCCTCAACGCCTTCCGGAACCAGCTTTTTCGCGCCGGACTGGAAATACCTGTCCGCACTTCCGTGCGCCTGTTCCATCGCCGCAAGAGATCCCATTCCGCGGTACACTTTGTATTTACGTCCCTGATACAGCTCATAGTCTCCGGGAGATTCGTCACAGCCGGCCAGCATGCTGCCCATCATACAGACATCGGCTCCGGCCGCGATCGCCTTTGTAACATCGCCGGAATACTTGATGCCGCCGTCCGCTATGACCGGTGTTCCCGTCTTTCTGGCTTCCTCATAACAGTTCATGATGGCAGAGATCTGCGGCACGCCGATTCCGGCGACCACGCGGGTCGTGCAGATCGATCCCGGGCCGATACCGACCTTGACGGCATCTGCACCGGCTGCGATCAGATCGGCTGCGGCTTCTCCTGTTGCAATATTTCCGGCAATGACCTGAAGCTCCGGAAATGCGTTCTTGATATTCTTAAGCGCATTGATGATATTCGCGGAATGCCCGTGTGCGGAATCGATTGCGATCACGTCCACATGCATGTCCACCAGTGCCTGTACACGTTCCATCATATCACCCGTAATGCCGACACCGGCCCCGCAGAGCAGACGTCCCTGGGAATCCTTGGCAGAATACGGATAACGGATCTGTTTTTCAATATCCTTGATCGTGATCAGACCTGTCAGATTGAAATCATCATCTACGATCGGCAGCTTCTCCTTGCGGGCCTTTGCAAGGATCTTTTTCGCTTCTTCAAGAGTAACACCCTTCTTCGCAATGATCAGCTCCGAAGCCGGCGTCATGGATTCTTTGATCTTTTTCTGAAAGTCTGTTTCAAACAGGAGATCTCTGTTTGTAATGATACCTACAAGACGGCGGCCTTCCGTGATCGGCACGCCGGAGATCCGGAATTTTCCCATTAATGCGTTCGCGTCGGCAAGGGTATTCTCCGGAGAAAGGAAAAACGGATCGGTGATGACACCGTTTTCTGAGCGTTTTACTTTGTCAACTTCTTCTGCCTGCTGTTCGATCGTCATATTCTTGTGAATAATACCAATACCGCCCTGTCGGGCCATGGCGATCGCCATTCTGTGTTCCGTAACGGTATCCATGCTGGCACTCATCAGCGGAATATTCAGCTTGATGTTCTTTGTCAGCATCGTACTCACATTGATCAGATTGGGGGTGACTTCTGAATACTGAGGTACCAAGAGTACATCATCAAATGTTATGCCTTCTCCTATGATCTTGCCCATGCTTTCCTCCTGATGTTTGAATGATCCACTGTCTTTTCGGTATTTTTGCAAGTATAACACCCGGAAAATGGAAAAGCAATAAAGTTTTGTTTCGCAGGAAAGAGTTTCGTCTGTGAGACTCTTGTGTGAATGAAACGAAAAAACGGAGTCCTGAAAGGACTCCGAATCGTTTGAGATTGTATGAGGTGCCACAAAAGCTCCACGGTCATGAATTGCCATGCAAGCATGGCATTTTCAGCCAAAATAAATGATACCTCGGATTTCTCCGCACTTCGTGCTCCCGAAATCCTGCAAACATTCGA
>JABUSX010000013.1 GCA_021442545.1 Eubacterium sp.
AGATCCGAAGAGACTTCTTCCTTTTCCGAAACAAGCCGGTATTGATTATCAATAATCGGATTCAGGAATAATGCTTCTCCGTCCTCGTGAAGGATTCCATCCAGATTTTTCAGCTCATCCGGTGAAATGTTCAGTTTATCGGCAAGCCCCACCAGTAATTCACAATTCAGTCTTAACGGTTCGTACACGGGTGCCAGTTCCGTTTCCCTTTCCTTTTTCAACAGCTTATTGTACTGTTCGACCTCTTTTTTCTTATCCTTGTCCAGATCTTCTGTGGGCTCCAGAACAAGATCATTCAAATAGGTTTCGTTCTGCAGTCTTTGTTCGCCGACCAGTTCATTTACATTGTCACGAACAATATTATAGGCCTTCTGCAGGTAGTCCTTATTATCCGTTACAGAATACAGATCGATGAATGTCTGCGCTGCAAAATAACGGAGTGACCAATCATCATTATTCGTATTATCCACTATCAGCTGTGCATATCTCGACGCCGTTTCGACATACTCGTCAGGACTCAGTACTGTTTTCGCAGATGAAATGGCGCACGGCAGTGTCTGGGCAAACCGGGTGTCTTTACGGAAAATACTGTTATCGATCTTTTCATATGCAGACACCGCATCCAGACATTTCTGATAACAGCCGGTATCACCGGCTTCTGCCTTTTCATAATAGCTGTCTGCCAGAACAAGCCAGTATTCACCATAGTTTTCATATGTCTTTTTATTTGATTCCAGCCATTGAATCCGGCTGTTGACGTTTGTTTCATTGATTCTGTCTACAAATTCCTGAACAGCCTCCTCATTCAGGGTGATCCCTTTCGGCAGGTCTCTCGCAACCCGGACCATATAACTGAACATGCTGCTCCTGCTGCTGTGCAGGTTTGCCGCTTCCTCATCGTCCAGAGCCCATCCATCCTGTAAATACTGCATATCAAGCTCATTCATATGAGACTGGTAACTGTTCGCAGAATCAAGAGCCGCAAAGGCTACCGAAACAAGAGCTTTCAGAGGATTTCCGGATTGAACTATGTTTAATATTGAAAGAGGACTCGGCATAGCTTCCCGGATCGCATTAGCACAGTTCTGATCATAAATATACTTAAGCCGTTCCCTCTTAACAGCAATCATTCTGTACTTTTCGATGATATCCAGTATGTTTTCGTATTCATCGAGAGTCAGATCATCAACAATACTTGGCTCCGTATTATTGATCAGATCAGAATACGCCCCCTCCAGGAAAAGACGGCTGTTTGTGGATGAATTAATCTCCTGCACAAGAACAGTAAGATAATTCAGCATGTTGATCGAATTGCGCTGTTCGTCTGTTATGGATTGCTGTTCAGCCGCATTTTGAAGCGATTCCTCTTCAGCCTCTTGGTTCGCATCCGTAAATACGATCCCGGCTCCCCGGTTTGCTTTATTTACTTCCGGTTTTGCAAACAACGCTTCTCCCCAGACCGTACATCCGCATTCTACCAGAAGAAGAACGGCAATAATTCCTGACAAAACGATTCTGCTCTTTGTTTTCATTCCCTATTTCTCCAATTCAGAAATGATCATCCTCAGTTGTTTTCTGCCTCAATTATAATGACTTCTGACCTGCTTGACCATATTTGGATTTTCTGTATTGTTTAAAAACAATCAACTGTATTCTGTCTCTTTCACATTTCCAAATCCCGTACTTCATGTCAGCAGTTTTATAATCTCTTCGTGCTGCGGATATTTTTCCATCAGTTCGGATCGTTCGAAAAGCCGGAAGTGTTCATAGGAAAACGCCGGAGCCACCATACAGCCCACCAGCGAGTAACCTTCTTTTTTCATGACAGAGCCGAAGATCGAACCTTTTTTTACCAGATACTGCGGTACTTCACCATTTGCGGCATCCCGCCCGAGTTCGATCTTATGAAGTTCCCCGTTTTCGTCTATCTCATAGATATTCAGCGCATTGCCATCGTGGAAATACCACAGTTCATCTTCTTCCAGCTGATGAAAATGCGAGACTTC
>JABUSX010000130.1 GCA_021442545.1 Eubacterium sp.
TCACGAAGCGTTGTTACATCCTCTGAAGAAGTGATGGCACGCCTCAGTTTTTCGTTGATCATCAGAAGCTCGAAGACACCGACGCGGCCGCGGTAGCCGCTGTGGAAACAGGCATCACAGCCGGTGCCGTGCATGAACTTCCTTCCCGGATAAACATTGACTCCCGAAATGGAAAGAATGGTCTCATCCGGTGTATATTCTTCGCGGCAGTTATTGCAGATCCTGCGCAGAAGGCGCTGGGAAATGACACCGCGCAGGCCGGATGCGATCAGGAAGGGTTCCACGCCCATATCGATCAGACGGGCGATCGCAGAGACGGCATCTTCCGTATGAATGGTGGAAATAACCAGGTGGCCGGTCATGGCCGCGCGCATCGCGATCTCGGCCGTTTCCCCGTCACGGATCTCACCGACGCAGACAATGTCGGGGTCCTGACGCAGGATGGCGCGCAGCCCGCTTGCAAAGGTGAGGCCGACTTTTTCGTTGATCTGGACCTGTGTCGCACCGTCGATCTGATACTCGACCGGATCCTCGAGTGTGATCAGGTTCGTAGACTCGCTGAGCAGCTCCTGCAGCAGCGTATACATAGTAGAAGATTTACCGCTTCCGGTTGGTCCGACGATCAGGATAACCCCGCTGTTCATCTTCAGCAGACGATCGATACGTGCATTTTCGGCAGGCGGAATTCCGATTCCCTTGCGGGTCAGCATGCCGGCTTCCGAACCGAGCAGACGGATAACCGTCTTTTCCCCGTAGATCGTCGGCAGTGTGGAAAGACGCATATCCAGTTCTTCCGCGTTTTTGATCCTCAGTTTGGCACGGCCGTCCTGCGGAACACGGCGCTCCACGATATTCATCCGGCCCATGATCTTAAGCCTGGAGGTGACCGAATCCATGATGTCCGAGGGGATCGTCAGGATCCTGTGCATCTGTCCGTCGATCCTCATTCGAACGACCATGTCGCCGGAAGTCGGTTCGAAGTGGATATCACTCGCCCGCTCTGTCGCCGCACGTTCAATAATCGAATTGACAAGACGCGTTGTCGGGGCATCCAGGGGATTATCCGTTTCCTGAACGGCTTCTGGCTCCGTATCCGTAAGTCCGGCTTCCGCACGCATCTCGGCCATGGCCTCTGCGGCACCTTCGTTTCCGTACAGGGTGCTGATCGCATGATTGATCGCTTCGCGCGATGCTATCATCGGAATGATCTTTTTCTTGGAGGTGTCCCGTGCTTCCTCTATGGCAATAAAGTTCAGCGGATCGGCCATGGCAAGGAAGAGCGAGTTCTTCACAACCCTGACCGGCACGATCATATTCTTGCGTGCGATATTCCGCGGCACGAATTTTGCCATGGCGGGATCAATATCCGTCTTTGTCAGGTCGATGTAATCCACGCCCAGCTGCAGGCGCAGCGTCTCGATCAGCTGACCCTCCGTCACGATACCGTTATCGACCAGAACCTCGCCCAGTCGTTTTTTCTGTTCCTTCTGAAGATCAAGGGCTTGCAGCAGCTGCTCTTCCGTAATAACCCCAAGGGATATGAGCATATCCCCAAGCCGTTTATGTTTCATGCCTCGGCCTCCGTTGTATTTAACCTTTCCCTGTTGCCCGTTTTTGTTTTACCGGCATGACAGAAGCCCGTAAAACTGTATTTCCGCGGTGATGTCCGGCTGCTCCGTTCTTCGTGTTTCCGCAATTCCTCCGTGTCCACGGATATTACTTCATCTCTATGACCACTGAGGCATCATAGTTGACCCAGTCCTGCGCGAAAAGAGCTCCGTCTTCCGTCGCTTCCTCACCAAAATCGATCTCTATGTATTGTACCACATCCGGCACATATTCCCATATCCACGGCATCTGATTGACATCCAGAACCAGAACGCCGGTCTGGTCTCCTCCGCTGAACATGACCCTCCAGGCTGCCTTGATTCCGGGTTTTTCTTCCCTCATCTCGTTTGTGACCGCAACCGGTTCACCATAGACATAAAC
>JABUSX010000439.1 GCA_021442545.1 Eubacterium sp.
TGTACGTTGTTGTGGTCGATATTAATGATCTGAAAACAGTAAATGATACATGGGGTCATGGAGCAGGGGATGAGCTGATCACCGGTGTGTCTGACTGTATCCGGAAAGCGTTTGAGGATGAGCAAAGTGCCTGCTACCGTCTCGGCGGGGATGAATTTGCTGTGATCACGAGGAGTTCTGAAGCAGAGCTTCAGGGCAGGATCAATTTTCTGCGTAACCGTATTGGCCGCTGGATGGGCAGCTATGGTGCGGGTGCATCGATCGCTCTCGGAGCAGCAACGGCAGCAGACGGAAAGGATTTTGCGTCTGTGGTTCGTACGGCAGATGAAAGAATGTATGCGGATAAAAGAAGGCATTATTCACAGACGAGATATAACAGGAGAAAGAGCGACGTACAAAAAAATACAGATACGGATACTGCGGAAGAAAAGAAGTCATAAAGAGATTTGTACAGTAAACCCCCAAAGAGAGTGGTCTTTTACAGATCGCATGAGGTAGTGTTTTGAAACAGACAGATATGTCCCGTCATTTCAGTTTTTTGCAGTTGGTGCGCTACAGCGCACCTACTATTTTTACAACCATTTTTACGTCTGTATATGTAGTTGTAGACGGGTTATTTGTATCAAATTGTTCAGGGAAAACGGCTTTGGCAGCTATAAACTGGGCATGCCCTGTCCTTATGATGCTGAGTGCAGTCGGATTTATGATCGGATCGGGAGGAAGTGCCCTGATCGCCAAAACACTGGGGGAGAAGAAAGAAAAGCTTGCGAACCAGTATTTTTCCATGCTCGTATTCTTTTGTCTGATCAGCGGCATCCTTCTGTCAGCTGCAGGCTTCTTCTTCATGAGGCCTTTATTCATTGCCTTGGGGGCATCCGGTGAACTTCTGGAACTTTCTCTTTCCTATGTGCGTATCAGCCTGTTATCCCTGCCGCTTTTTACTCTGCAGAATGCATTTCAGGCATTGTTTGTAACGGCAGGAAAGCCCAGGATCGGGCTTGCTGTGACCCTGGCGGCCGGCAGTACCAACATAGTTCTGGATGCTCTTTTTATAGCCGGATTCGGCTGGGGCGTGAACGGAGCAGCTGCCGCTACGGCAATCGGAGAAGTAGTCGGAGGTGTTATTCCTCTGATTTATTTTGCGGGAAAAAATACAAGCTTTCTTCGTCTCTCCCGGGCACGCTTTGACTGGAAGGCAATCGGAAAGGCCTGTGCAAACGGTTCTTCAGAGATGGTCAGTTATATTGCCATTTCGCTGGTATCCATGCTGTATAATTTCCAGATCATGCGTTATCTCGGGGAGGATGGCGTTGCGTCCTACGGCGCGATCATGTATGTATGCATGTTGTTTAATGCCATTCTGATGGGATACTGCGTCGGAACGGCTCCGTTAATGAGTTATCAGTACGGAGCCGAGAACAAAAAGGAGATACGGAGTATTTTCAGTAAGAGTATTGTATTCATCGGGGCAGGAAGCTGTGTCATGTTTTTTGCAGCGGAACTATGCGCAGACCTCGTGGCGTCCGTTTTTATGGGATATGATGATTATCTGAGGGAATTGACATCACATGCGTTCCGTATCTTTTCCGTTGCCTATCTGCCCTGCGGTATCAATATTTACGGATCCAGCCTGTTTACCGCATTGAACAATGGCGGTATATCGGCGCTGATATCTTTTCTGAGAACCTGTGCATTTTCTGTCGGAGCGGTCCTTATCCTCCCGTATCTGATCGGAACGGAAGGGATCTGGTGGGCGACACCGCTTTCAGAAGCGCTTTCCTTCGTGATCGTAGTGATCTGTATTCTGGTGCTGGGAGATAGATACGGGTATAAAAGAAACAGGAAAAACAGGCATACAGCCTGAATTTCCTGTTTCTTACCCGATTGAAAACGAAGGAACAATCCGATTAAAAATGAAGGAACAATCTTCCGGAAGAATCGGTTAATTGCTTCTCCTCTCCATTTCGGAGTGTGAAAAATAGAAGGC
>JABUSX010000263.1 GCA_021442545.1 Eubacterium sp.
GAACAGAAGAAACTCCGGAAGAACAGAAGAAACTCCGGAAGAACAGAAGAAACTCCGGAAGAACAGAAGAATCTTCGGAAGAACAGAAGAAGCTCCGGAAGAACAGATGAAATTCCGGAAGAACAGATGAAATTCCGGAAGAACAGAAGGAATTTCGGAAAAGCTGATCTTAAAGATAAGGAATACACATGAAGGGTTTTTTTGCAGAATTCAAGGAATTTATTTCCCGCGGGAATGTGGTGGATCTGGCCGTCGGCGTGATCATTGGCGGAGCCTTTACGGCAATTGTTACGGCGCTGGTGGACAGCGTGATCATGCCTCTCATTTCCGTTCTTTTCGGGGGAATCAGTTTTGAACAGTGGAATATTCCGCTCGGAACGGGAGCGGAAGCACCGGTTCTGGGAATCGGAACTCTGGTCGCGGCTATCATCAATTTCTTTCTGATTGCACTTCTGATCTTCCTGGTCATTAAGGGTATTAACAAGGCGGCGAGCCTTGTGAAAAAAGAAGAGAAAGAGGCTGCACCGGAAACAAAGGAATGTCCTTTCTGCAGGACACAGATTCCGATTGCAGCGATCCGCTGTCCGCATTGCACATCTGTGCTGGAGAAAAGTGACAGTATATAGAACTTCAGGGGATTTTTTATAACAAAAAAGGGGGAATAACAGAATGAAAGCAAAGATCGTTGGCCTTTCAATGGGGCTGGTCCTTACGGCCGGACTGCTGGCCGGATGCGGAAGCTTCGGAGGAATGACTTCCGCAGCATCTATGGATAAGCCTGCTGAACAGGCGGTCGAACAGGCAGCGGCAGAGGAAATTGTCACTGCCGCAGTTGAGGAAGCCGTTGTGGAAGAAGCTGTGGAAGAAGCCGTTATTGCAGAAGCCGCAGCTGAAGAGGCTGTTGAGGAAGCAGCTGCGCAGGCGGCTGCACTGGAAGCCACAGCGATTACAGCGGAAGCGGTGACGGCAGAAGAAACTTCGGATCTTCCGGAAGGCCAGATGTACAGCTATCTGACCGGTGAACCGATCAGTACCGAGATCGGCTCCAAACGTCCTTTTGCAGTCATGATCAACAATCTGGATGCAGCCGTTCCGCAGTCTGCCATCGTAAATGCGGATATGCTTTACGAATGCTATGTGGAAGGAAACATAACACGTCTGATGGCTGTTTTCCAGGATCCGACACCGTATGACAAGATCGGACCGGTCCGCAGCGCCCGTCATTACTATATGGATTATGCATTTGACAATTCCGCCATCTATACGCATTTCGGATGGAGCTTCGTAGCGGAAGACCGTATCAAGACGCAGGGCTGGACGACGATCAACGGACAGTTCTACGACGGTGTTACCGGATTCTATCGTACAGAAGACAGAGTTGCACCGCATAACGCCTATACAACAGGCCAGGGTCTTGTAGATATTGCCAATGAACTTGGAATCGACCGGAGCTATCCGGAAGGCTTCAAGTCGAATCTGGCTTTCAACCGCACCGACACCCCGCTCGAAGGCGGAGAGGATGCGCTTTATGTTTCCGTTCCGTATGCCATTGACAATCCGTGGTTCGAGTACAATCCGGCAGATGGGCTGTACTACAGATTTGAATATGGTGCACCCCATGTTGACATGGAAACCGGCGAGCAGCTGAAGTTCAAAAACGTCATCGTTCAGATCGTGGATCAGAGTCTCTACCTTGAAGACCCGATCCTGCTTGAACTCTACCTGGTAGGAAAAGGCACAGGCTATTACTTCACAGACGGCAAGGTCA
Organism: Eubacterium sp.; assembly: GCA_021442545.1. GTDB lineage: Bacteria > Bacillota > Clostridia > Lachnospirales > Lachnospiraceae > Bilifractor. The sequence continues at coordinate 1,769 of JABUSX010000263.1, forward strand.
TCCCGATCGTCTGGGAGAAGGAAAGTACCAACGACAGAACCATGTATTATACGACGGATGGTCAGCAGCTGAAGATGAACCCGGGCAAGACAATGTTCGAAGTAGCTCCGCCCGAAATGAATATCACATGGTCTGCAGACCAGAGCGGCGCTGAACTGGCCGATGCGGCTGCGGCTGCGGCAGCTGTCGAAGAAGCACAGGCAGTTGATGCAGAAG
>JABUSX010000268.1 GCA_021442545.1 Eubacterium sp.
CGGAAATCCATGTCCTCACATTGCTGCGGAAATATCACTTCCACCGCCCTGACACAGATCCGAAACTGGGAAGAAACCATTGCTTTTCTGAGTAAACATCAGGTTCTGCCGAAACAAAGCATGGCCAATCTCATGGCCAGCTCGATCATCAACCTTCTTAATCAGATCCAGACCTATGATACGTTTATGGATGCTGTTTCTTATTTGAAAACAGAAGGACTTGATAAACTTCTCCTGGACAATATCGAGGACGGCTTCCTGTATACAGACTGGCAGTATGAAATAATCCACCATCTCAGGCAGGATGCTCCTGAGGACTTTCAAAGATATCTCGGTTTTCGGATGTATGAAAAAAACATGCTCAATTCAGCTAAAATCAGCATACTCCGGAATACAAAAAAGAAACAAAAACGTATCATTGACAAATGCAGAACGGTTCTTACCGAACTTTCCGAATATGTATCCGGCCCCGATACGGTTATTGAGAAAGAAAAGCTGCTCCAGATCCTTAAACAGATCAAGTGATGAATATTCCGGGTGCCGGTGAGCCCTCAATCACCGGTACCTGTTTTTAATGGTCTCTCTATGAGATGATTACTCGTATTTTTCCATTCCCTTAACAACTAAATCAACGCGTCCTGCACCCTGTAAAACAAAACACGGCAGCTGCACTGATTATTCATCATAAACAGAATCCTTGAAAATCGTCGAAAACCTCTCCTCACACGCAACGAATTGTCAGGGGTCTATTTATTCAGCCGCTTCAAAATATGCAAGCCTTCCTTGTTTTCCATAGTCTGTTTCGTTATCCATATAAATATTCACCTTATAACCCTGGCCCTTCGCCGTGATAAGAATATCGTTCCATATCTCCTCCGTAGACCAGTTTGTCGCCCACACCCAAAACGATTGATCCAGCTCTTCAAGATCAAGATCATCTTTCGTAAGTATTTCTCCGGATAATCTGTATTTATACAGATTTGTGTAATAATCGAAACCGGCTCTGCTTGCAGGAGAAGAAAGAACATAAGTATTCGCTGAAAAACCGGCATTATTGATCCAGATCTCCGCCATTTCCTTTTCATAGGTTTTATGCCAGTTATCCAGAAGATTCGGATAGGAAAAAAAGATCAATCCTGCAAAAACACAGGAAAAAACAATCGGAACATATCGCTTCAATTTTTCGTTTTTCAGTTCTGAAAAGCTTTTAAACAAAATAATTGGAATGATAATGTAAAAAGCAGGAAGAAAGAAATATGCATAACGACTGTAAAATCCGGAGCTTTGATTGGCATGCACCATCGCATAAATACAATTGACAACCAGAATATAAAAAAGCCCATATGCAGCCAGTAATACTATAACGAGACTTCTGCATATCCAGTCTGTTCTTTTTTTCAGAAGCAGCCGAATCCCCAATATCAGAATTACAATGCCTAATACACTGCAAATGATCGCCAACGTTTCAGGCTGTCCAAGAAAAAAAGCCCATAATTTTCCGAAAACAACAGGAAAATAATCCTGAAACGTATCGATATCAAGTGTGTTTTTTACCGCTCCCCCAAAGATTTGATGGCGCTCCATTTGTTCCCTGGCAAAAAACAAATACAACGGAGCCGCAAATACAACTGCAGAAATAACGTACAGAATCGTCGTTCTGAGAATTGCTTTTAAATTCTTCAAAACACACTTTCTGATAAAATGCAAAATCAACAACGGAACAATAACAAACGCAGATCCATATTGGCTGTACACAGCACCCACGCATGACAATATGAACAGCACTTCCCAGAGAAGACTTTCATCCTCGTTCGTCCTGACATAAGTATAAAATGCAAAAAACAGAAACATAAGCATGAGTCCATACTCAGAACACTCCTGAATACAATAGACCCATTGATAAGTAGCCCCAAGTGCTGCCAAAGCGCCGCACGCAGTCACATTATTTGTCAGTCGCTTTACGGTGCTGTATAAAGCAA
>JABUSX010000139.1 GCA_021442545.1 Eubacterium sp.
ATCTATACAGACGGTTCGGCAAGGGGAAATCCGGAAGGTCCGGGAGGTTACGGATGCCTGCTCCGTTATGTTGACGCTGCAGGACGGGTATATGAAAAAGAACTCTCCCAGGGCTACATAAAAACAACGAACAACCGCATGGAGCTCATGGCCGCGATCGCCGGTCTCGAAGCTTTGACGAAACCTTGTGAAGTCGATCTTTATTCGGATTCGCAGTATCTTGTCCGGGCCTTCAGCGATCACTGGATCGAAGGATGGCAGAAAAAGGGATGGATGCGGAATCATAAAGAACCGGTAAAAAATGTTGATCTCTGGAAACGTCTTCTGAAGGCTGTGAAACCGCATGAGGTGCAGTTCCACTGGGTCAGAGGACACGACGGACACGAAGAGAACGAACGCTGTGATGCCCTGGCAACGAGGGCGGCAGACGGCGGAAACCTGATCCCGGATCCGGGTGCTGTTTGATATTAAGATATCCAGGAGGATGTATATATGCAGATTTATGAGGAACTGCAGGCCCGCGGCCTGATCGCACAGGTCACAGATGAAGACACGGTCCGAAAACTTGTCAATGAAGGTAAAGCCACCTTTTATATCGGCTTTGATCCGACGGCCGACAGTCTGCATGTCGGTCATTTCATGGCGCTCTGCCTGATGAAGAGGCTGCAGATGGCCGGAAACAAACCGATCGCTCTGCTGGGCGGCGGAACCGGCATGATCGGGGATCCTTCCGGGAAAACCGATATGCGGCAGATGATGACAAAAGAAACGATCGATCATAATATTGCCTGCTTTAAGAAACAGATGGAGCGTTTTATAGAGTTCGGTGAGGATAAGGCTATTCTGGTAAATAATGCCGACTGGCTGCTGGATCTGAATTACATCGAATTTCTCCGGGAAGTCGGTCCGCATTTCACGGTCAACAGGATGCTTGCGGCCGAGTGCTATAAACAGCGCTGGGAAAAGGGCCTGACATTTTTTGAGTTTAACTACATGCTGATGCAGGGTTATGATTTTTACCGTCTCTATCTGGACTACGGATGCAATCTGGAATTCGGAGGAGATGACCAGTGGAGCAATATGCTTGCCGGAACCGAACTGATCCGACGCAAGCTGGGAAAAGATGCCGAAGCTATGACGATCACACTCCTGCTCAATTCGGAAGGAAAAAAAATGGGCAAGACTGTTTCCGGTGCCGTATGGCTGGATCCGGATAAGACTTCTCCCTATGATTTCTATCAGTACTGGCGTAATGTGGGTGATGCGGATGTTATGAAATGCATTCGCCTGCTGACCTTCCTCCCGTTGGAACAGATCGACGAAATGAGCAGCTGGGAAGGCAGCCGTCTGAACCAGGCAAAAGAAATCCTTGCATATGAGCTGACGTCTCTGGTTCATGGCGAAGAGGAAGCGAAAAAGGCGCAGGAAGGCGCACGTTCTCTTTTCGGAAACGGCGGAGAGGGTGCGGATATACCGGCTGTTTCACTGACAGACGAAGATTTTGATGAGAACGGTGCCGTGGATCTGATTTCTGTTCTGGTAAAAGCCGGTCTTGTCGGAACACGTTCTGACGGAAGAAGAGCGATCCAGCAGGGCGGTGTCACTCTGGACGGCGAAAAGGTTGCAGATTTCAAAGCACAAATCAATAAAGAGGACATTCCGGACGAAGGGCTTCTTCTTCGCAAAGGGAAAAAACATTACAAAAAGATCTGCAGGAAATAACAGACCTGCTGAAATTCCGGGAGGATTACAGACATGGAAAAATATGGTGTAAACCAGCTGAGGGAAATGTACCTGAAGTTTTTTGAGGGAAAAGGCCATCTTCGCATGAACAGCTTTTCTCTTGTGCCGCAGAATGACAAAAGTCTGCTTCTGATCAATGCCGGAATGGCTCCTCTGAAGCCTTACTTTACCGGTGCGGAAGTGCCGCCCCGCAAAAGGGTAACCACCTGCCAGAAATGCGTACGTACAG
>JABUSX010000094.1 GCA_021442545.1 Eubacterium sp.
GGTTTCTCAACCGTGCCGAAATACGGAAGAACCTTTTCCGGCTCCATCACGATCTCGCCCAGCAGAAGAACCGAAGGGCAGACGATCTCGCCGATCATGCGCATCATGCGGACGATCGTATGAACCTGTTTCAGATTCCGGCAGGAAGTACCCAGTTCCTTCCAAATGTAAGGCACCGCATCAATACGGATGATGTCGATTCCCTTGTTTGCAAGAAAGAGGAAGTTATACATCATCTCATTAAAAACGCGCGGATTCTTATAATTCAGATCCCATTGATAGGGATAAAAGCTTGTCATGCAGAAATGCTCGTTTTCGGGGATCCAGGTGAAATTTCCGGGTGCAGTAGTCGGAAAGACCTGCGGAACCGTCTGCTCATAAAGGCTCGGGATCGCATAACTGTCATAGAAGAAATAGCGGCTCATATATTCGCCCTCACGATTCTTCGCACGCCGTGCCCATTCGTGATCGCTCGATGTATGGTTCATGACAAAATCCATGCACACGTTGATCTTTTTCTTATGACAGGCCTTCGTCAGTTCTTCCAGGTCCTCCATCGTTCCGAGGTCCGGACGGACCTTCCGGAAATCCGCAACGGCGTAACCGCCATCGGAACGGCCTTCTACCGTATCCAGAAAAGGCATCAGATGAACATAATTCACGTGACATTCTTCGATATAATCCAGCTTTGAGGCAAAACCTTTCATGTTTCCGGAAAAGTTATCGATATAAATCATCATGCCGAGCATGTCATTCTTTTTATACCAGTTCGGATCCTTTTCCCGGGCTTTATCCATCTGTTTCAGATCCGGATGCCGTTCCTCATAAAAGGCATACAGCTGATCACACAGTTCTGCAAACATAGAACCGTTGTCATATAATTCCATATAAAGCCATTTCAACTCATCCAGGTGTTTGTCGAAACGTTTTACATATAATTTATCCTGTTTTCTGGGATTCTGCACCGTGTCTGCAATCTCCTTTTTTGTATTATTTTCTTATTATACGAAAAAAATACGCTGTGAAAACGGTTAACATCGATAAAGCGCTTGACATTTTTTTGTATAATCCGATACGAATTTTTTATACAGGGTAATTATGTTTAGTGAAAACGTTTGATATTTTTGAAATTCTGTGCATTATAGTGGAAATCAATTTCAATCCGGACGTTTGCTCTCTTCCGTAACAAAAAAGAGAGTCTGTTCATCCGTTTTTGATGTGCAGGCCCTCTTTTTAAGAAAGATTATTGAAAGCTGCAGCAAAAGGAACAGCATTTCATGCCGTTTATGCCGCATCAATAAAGAAAAATCCGTTATCCGAAAACAAGTTTTTTCAACGCCTTAAGCTTATGTCCGTTTGCAGAAAGCACAACTGCCTCTGCCACATGATAGGGGAGTGTTCCTCCGCTTCCGGTTACCAGTGCATCCAGAGGACCGTCTGTGACCGTTGAGGTATACAAAACTTCCGTAGGATCGCCTTCGTCTTTGATGTTGAAACGTTTTCTAACCTCTTTTAACGCTTCGTTTTTCATTATGTTTCCTATGAAAGATGCTTTGGACAGTTCTTCCAGCGAACTGCAAAGCGTAAAGTTCCCGGGACCTGACTCATCAAAATCTGAAAACGGATGCTCATACAGACACGAAAAGACTTCCCGGGACAGATCCTTCAGATCCGCCCCAAAGTATTCCGGAAGACGAGTCCTGTCATCTCTGTCATACGTTTCACCGGATATGGTGATCGTTTCCCGAAGCCGCACATCCGCTGAGGAAGCAGCCACCTGGATCTCATAAACCCCGGCCGTCTCCGCAAACATTCCCTTCTCCGGTTCGTATACGGAAAAGCTGTTCGGATCCGTCAGCACCACGTAAGAATCTTCATCCTCCTGAAACTCAACTATAATCTTTCCTCTTTCTTTTCCTTCATTACAATCAATTCCATGCTTAATAGCATTTTCAACTATAGGTTGTA
>JABUSX010000071.1 GCA_021442545.1 Eubacterium sp.
TCGCGGAGGAGATCCTCCGACGTGCCGGCGGAGAAGAGAAGTAGATGAACAGACTTTTCTTCCTTTTCTGTAGAGGCATCTCAGACAGAATCTACTCCAGCTCCTGACTGCGCAGAAATTCCGATAGCATTTCATCCCAGGCGTGGTCCAGAGAACGGTCCATGGTGAAGACCCGAAGGGACGTTCCGGTGGTTATGGTAAGCGTGTCATTATGGAACTGGCAGTTGAAGAAGACACCGAAGATATCCTCCTGCTGCATGGAAGTGCCGGCCCGTGCCAGCAGAAGATCCATCTCCGCAGCCGGAAGCTGGAAGATCAGCTTAAAGGATATGGGAGAGCGCTTTCCCTTGATCACGGAAAGACAGAAATTTCGGATCTCGCCCCAGCTCACCAGACTGCGGCAGGTCACCTGCGGGTCTTCTGCCTTTTCCTCGTCAAAAAACTCCCGGTGGAGCTGTCCGTCGATGTGAAATGTCGTGAACGTGGTGATGGATGCTTCACTGACCAGGAAACGGTCGAATGTGTCGGTGAGCAGAAGCTTGTTCATGAAATCTTTGATATGCGTAATCGGAAGGGCGATCATGGGATTCCTTTCTTTCAGGTCTGTCAGGGATACTGTCAGATGATAACATACAGGTTCTGAAGGCAGATCCGGATCCGGCGGCCGGATGTCTGAGACAGAAACGGGACGGATCCTTCTCTGATTTTACTGTGTAAGATCCCGTAAAGTAAAGAGCAGATTTTTCCGGGCCGCAGTTCTCTTAAGAAAACTCTTTTCATTCTTTGGATAATGCGGTATAATATTCGAGAAATTTGTCAGAAAACAGGAGTTGAGATATGAGTCAGCAGAAAGTAGATGCTTATAAAAGCCAGAAGAAAAACCGTGCAGCGATCGCCAAAAAGGAAAAGGCAAAAACTCGTGTGCAGTTTGTCGTTGTGATCGCGATCATTGCAGCTTTGCTGATCTGGTTCTGTGTCGCAGTTGTGAAGAACGTACAGGCAAAGAGTGCTGCAGATGCACCTGCTGTGACTTATGAAATGGATTTTTCCGCGGCTGATGCTTACATGAATGACCTGTCAGAGTAGTGACCCTGCCAGGGCAAAAGAAACCCCGGTGAACAGTTCTGTTCGCCGGGGTTTCTTTTGCATCTGTTAACGATGCTGCAGTAAATGTTATCAGAAAAGATCAGCACTTAACTACGTTGGAAGCCTGCATGCCTTTTGCACCTTCAGTAAGGTCATAGGTCACAGCCTGTCCCTCATCCAGAGTCTTGAATCCTTCTCCCTGGATCGCAGAGAAATGTACAAATACGTCTTTCCCGTCTTCGCCGGTAATGAATCCATATCCTTTTTCTGCGTTAAACCATTTTACGGTTCCCTTGTTCATAACATACCTCCATATCATCCCAATGCGGCAAATCACGCCTACCCAATGGCGTAAAAAATTGCCAATTACTACAAAACATGAATACACATGCCTGTAGAACTGACAAACACCGCTTCATATATTTTAACTAAGTATACATGCTTTTATACAAATAATCAATGAAATAAATTCGAAAAGCAAAAAGTAAACAAGAAAATAATTCGGAAATTATGCGAAATAACAAAAAGATTAGTTCTAAAACGATTTCGTCATCATGTATTTGACATATCAAATTACATTTGTCATACTGTTGTCGGACTGTTGTCGGACTATTTACCAAAACCTTGAAAACAGAGCGGACATTATAGTATACTATTTGGAAGACTTTCTGAGAGGTAAACAGGAAAGACAGCATTGTATCTGGGTATGTAAACTGAAGAGAGGTACTTGTATATGAAAAGCATTTTGATACAGAATGGTCGTATTTTGGATCCTTCCACCGGACGGGATGAGATATGCGACCTTTTTTTGAGGGATGGAAGGATCTGTGAACTGAAAAAAGCCTGTGA
>JABUSX010000206.1 GCA_021442545.1 Eubacterium sp.
CGGAATGGCATAACCGGAATGGCATAACCGGAATGGCATAACCGGAATGGCATAACCGGAATGACATAACCGGAATGACCTGATCGGAATGACTTAATCGGAACGGCTTAATTCGTAATCTTCTTAACATGTCCGGATGGTTATGCTATGATTAAACATTAAGAACAGGTCTGTATACGGAAATAATACGTACAAACCGGCATGCAGAAAAACAGGAGAAAATATCTGAAAAGGGAGGAACGGTATGCCATTAGCATCCTTGCTGCTCGGGATCCTGGCCATTGTTCTTGGCATTGCTTTTGGCGGTGTCCTGGGATGGCTGGGCATTATCTTCGGCATTATCGGAATCATTATCGGTGTACTTGCCAGAGGCCGTTCGGCAAATGATACGCTTGCAATTGCGGGACTGATTTTTTCCATCATCGGTTCGGCGCTGAGTCTGCTGTTCTGGATTTCCTGCGCGGCCTGCCTGACCTGTGCGGTAGTATAAGAATTTATGCAGGTTTACATAAACATATTCGGCTTTACGATACCTTCCTATGGTCTGATGATCCTTATCGGCATTGCGGCGGCAAATTTTGCGGCTCTTCCGCTGATCCGGATCAAAAAGGCGGATATCAATGAATTTGTGATTCTGGAAGGTTATGCGGCACTGGGCGCACTGATCGGATCAAAACTTCTGTACTTTCTGGTATCCTTTCAGAGCATCGACTGGAGCCGGATGACGGACCTGATCTACCTCAGCCGGATGATGCAGAATGGCTTTGTGTTTTACGGAGGACTGATCGGCGGCCTGCTGTTCCTGTGCCTGGGAGGACGGATCCATCGGATCGACTTCGGCAGTTATCTGCGGAACTTTATTTTCATGGTACCTCTGGCGCATGGATTCGGAAGAATCGGCTGCTTTCTGAGCGGATGCTGCTATGGAATACCCTATGACGGGCCGGGGGCAGTCATTTTCCCGGAAGGATCCTTTGCTCTTTCCGGCGTGCCGCTTTTTCCGGTTCAGCTGACAGAAGCCGTCTGTCTCTTTGTACTTGCAGGCATTTTGTTTGTACTGACCCTGAAAACAAAGTTTTCTTTTACTTTGGAATGTTACCTCATAACGTATGCAGTTCTTCGTTTCATTCTGGAATTCTTCCGGTTTGATGAGGCGCGGGGGCGTTTCGGTCCATTTTCGACATCACAGTGGATCAGCATCATTCTTTTTGCGGCAGGGCTCTTTCTTTTGCTCAGAAAGGTGAAAAGGAAAGAAATACGATATTCGAAACAATGATCTGAAAAACAATGGTCTGAAATAACAGTAATTTTGAAACAGAAGAAATTCGGAACAGCAGAAATTCGAAACAGCAGAAATTTGGAACAATAGAAATTCGAAACAGTGATTTTGAAACAACGGCAATTCGGAGTTAACATAAATTTGAAATATCCATATTCAAAGCAGCAATGTATACAGCAGCAGGAAAAGGAGCAAAAGCATGAAGATTCTGATCTGCAACGCAGGAAGCACATCATTGAAATTCAAATTGTTTGACATGCCGCAGGAGGATGTGATCGCGGAAGGAAAGATCGAACGGATCGGCAGTGACGCAGACAGTATCTTTCAGTATAAAAACACGCACAGCGGAAATGTTATAAAGAAAGAAAAAGTCTCGGTTCCGGATTACGCGGCCGGGATTAAGATGTTCCTGGATGAACTGCTGAACGGTGATTTTTCTGCGCTTGGGAGCGTGGATCAGATTGACCGTGTCGGATTCAAAACGGTTTTATCAAAGGATCATTACGGCGTGCATGTGCTGGACGAAGCGGCCATCGAGGGTATGAAGGCATGGTATCCGATCGCACCGGCGCATAACGGTCCCTATCTGCAGGCTGTTTCGACGATGCGGGAATTTTTCCCCTCGCAGGTTTTTGTCGGCGCCTTTGAAACGGC
>JABUSX010000285.1 GCA_021442545.1 Eubacterium sp.
CGGGGAGCCTTTTTTAATGCCTGTCTTTTAATTTATGGTTTTAGCCCAAAGCCGCGTCCTGCCAGCGCTTGAGCATGTCTCCGGCGAGGTACAGCGAGCCGAAGATGCAGAGGTCCCCCGCATCCAGACCCATTTTGAAGGCCTCATCGGCCGTTTCAGCATATTCGTCATCCCACGTCTCACAGACAGAATCAGCGTACACACCGCTCCCGTCCGCATCAGAAGAAATGCCGTACACATCTTCCTGCACTTCTGCAGCAGAGACCGGCAGTCCCGGAAAACAGAGAACCGCAGAAAGAACCGCCGCAAGGATCCTGCCCGCTGTTTTTCCGATTCTTCTCATTCCTACCGGATTCCCAGAGCTTCAAAGGCCTCCTTGTAAGGCGCAGTGCAAAGCCCTTTTTCCGTAATGATGCCCGTCAGCAGACGATGATCCGCCACATCAAAGGCCGGATTGTATACATCCACGCCTTCGGGTGCCATACGCTCCTTGTACCACATGGATGTGATCTCTTCCCCGTCGCGCATTTCGATCGGAATCTCATCTCCCGTCGGCGTTGCCATATCGATCGTGGAACTCGGCGCACAGATGTACATCGGCACCCCGTAGTGATGGGCAAGGATCGCCAGAGCGGAGGTGCCGATCTTATTGGCGGAATCCCCGTTCGCGGCCACGCGGTCACAGCCGGTGAAGATGATATCGATCTTGCCGGATTTCATCAGGATGGCTGCCATGTTGTCGCACTGCACCGTTGTCGGGATCCCGGCATTGTACAGCTCGAAGGAAGTCAGGCGTGCACCCTGCAGAAGCGGACGTGTCTCATCACAGTAAACATGCATATCTTCCGGTGCCCAGCCGTGCTCCAGTGCCATATACATCGGAGCCGTGGCCGTTCCGTACTTGGCTGTGGCCAGCGTGCCGGCGTTGCAGTGGGTAAGGATCCCGATCTGTTTTCCGGGCTTTTTAAGCTTTTCCATCAGTGAAAGACCGATCTCGCCGATCCCGCGGCTGATCTGCACGTCTTCTTCCCGGATCGCATCGGCTTCACGGAAGAGGATCTCCAGGATCTCCGGAAGCGGCTTGTCCTTATTTGCCTTTGCGGTCTCATCCATGCGGTTCAGCGCCCAGAACAGGTTGACGGCCGTCGGACGGGCCGCCGCCAGATATTCCTTTTCCTCCAGGAAGCGGGGATAAAATGCCTCAAACGTTTCCTCTTTGATATCCGTCGCCAGAAGTGCGAGGCCGTAAGCTGCCGTCACGCCGATCGCAGGTGCCCCTCTGACCCGCAGTTTCCGTATGGCTTCCCGTATGTCTTCCCTTGTGCGGACTCCGATCCGCCGGATCTCTCCCGGAAGCAGCGTCTGGTCGATGATATCGATGCAGCTGCGGTCTTCCGGAAGCTTTACGCTTATTACTCTTTCAAAGAATTCATCTACACTGTTCTTCACGTCCGTCTCCTCCTCGTTTTCCTTTATTTTTCTCTTTCCAGATGCAGGATATCGCGTATCGGGATCCGTGTACCGGCCGCTTCCAGAAATCCGGACGAAAGATCCGTTTCCCCGACCGTTCCGCATACGCTGTTTATCATGCCGGACCGAAAAAAGGTCACGTGAATCGTATCATTTTTTTGCAGTTCTGACAATTCCCGGTTGATCCGCTCCGCCTCTTCCTCCGGGATCTGCGGCTTTCCGACCCTCAGCAGCTCCCTCTCCTTCCTGCGCAGGCTCGTTTCCAGCCCCGTCAGCGCCGAAAAGGGCATAAACTGCTTCGCCCGCTGCCCGGGCGGCATGGCACATCTCCCCATGGTATTTCTTTCTTTCACGATACTTCCTCCCGGACTTTATGAATGCGTTTTTACTCTCCGCTTCCGTGAACTCCGATCCTGCGCTTTTACGCTCCGCTTCTGCGGCATCCGATCCTGCGGTTTA
>JABUSX010000317.1 GCA_021442545.1 Eubacterium sp.
GACCAGATCAGATCCAGTTTTTTATAGATCGTCTCCAGTTCATCCAGATCCTTTGTTTCGGAAATATGCGGGATCAGGTCGATAATCGTTCCGTATGCATAGAGATTCACGATCAGTTCGAGCCACATCTGATACAGATCGCGGTTTTCCGCATCAAACGGGATCCCGATCAGTTTATACTCTTCTTCCCGCGAGATCGGATATTCCTTCATATAGGAACGTTCCAGCACTTCCGCCAGTTTGAGTTCCTGGGTCATGTTGGCTTTCTGAAGAAAGTCCGTCGCCGGAAGTTCGTCCCAGACCCGGATGATTCTGGAAATGGGCATGTCCAGTTCCAGAAGTGATTCCGGCATTCGCAGCACCACATGATCGATCTGCTCATATTCCTGCGCCAGTTTTTCGAGAATCATGTCTTTTCCGGAAAAAGCGTTGACGTATCCCTTTTCATAGAGGCCACGGCGTCCTGCCCTCCCGGCGATCTGCCGGATCTCTTCCATCCTGAGGGGCCGCACATCTTTCCCGTCGTATTTTTCTTCTTCCATGAATACGATCCGCTCGATCGGAAGATTCATCCCCATTCCGATGGCATCCGTGCTCACCAGAACCTCTGTCTCTCCCGAAAGGAATTTACGGACTTCTTCTTTCCGGACCTGATACGGAAGTGCACCATAGATAATACTGGTATTGATATGGGCCGTTTCCAGTTCAGCTGCAAGGCGCAGCACCTTTCGTTTGGAAAAGGCGACCAGGGCATCATGAGGGCGGACCGATTTCGGAAAGCGGAACGGAACATCCTCTTCACCTTCCAATGCGATCGTGCGCTCATGCCGTACGATTTCATAGCTGTCCTCACACATTTCAATGATACGGATCAGGATATTTTCCGCATTTCCGGAGAGGCAGACATGTATCGTTTCGCAGGGAAGCGCCAGCAGGGCACGAAGCCACGCCCAGCCCCGGTCCGGATCTGCCAGCATCTGTGCTTCATCGATTACGGCCACTTCGGGGACGATCGCACACTGATCGATGGAAAACATCTTTTCGACCGTACAGGACAGATGTGTCGCAAAGGGGCGGAAGTCATCCTCTTCGCCGGTCGTCATGGAACAGTTCACACCGGCATCAAGCAGCCTCTCCTGCACCTCGAGAGCCAGCAGCCTCAGCGGTGCCAGATAAACACCCATCTCCGCATTCTTTAAGGCTTCCAGTGCATCGTGTGTCTTTCCCGTGTTGGTATCCCCGATATGCAGAATAAAATGCCGCTGCATCTCGCGCGTTTCCGGATAAAGAGAAGCCGGATCCTGCAGCATAGCCTCGGTGAACAGCTTTTCAACTGCCGCTTTCCGGTCTTTTTTCTTTTTATTTCTGTGATTCGTCTTTGCCAGAAGACGTTTGAATTCGTCCGTTTCCATGACGGCACGGACTTCTGATTCATTCCAGAGCTGCATCCTCACCCCGGCCGCAAAACGGGGATTCTGCACATAGATCGGACGAGGCAGAAGCTCCTTGATCATGGAATCCGTAAATCCCATGGATTTTACGGTCGTACGCGAAATTTTTCTTTTTTTACCGGTTCTTTTTGCCATATTAAAAATTTTTGCTGTTTTTTTACGCCGTTCTGTTAATATCTTTCGACAGGATTTTATACGGCCATGTTTTCACTGTCTGATTTTTCACTTATACCGTTTTCATGTATCCCTGTCTGCTGTTCATTTCTATTTACTATATAGGTGACGGGAAACCATTTCAACCCCTCACCTTTCCTTTAAAGAACAGGAGAAACTTGATTTCTCAAGCCCCTCCCGCTATAATCTACTCAGAAAGGTCGTCGGATGTGACATCCGGTTGCCCTCTGTGTTTCTATTTTAAAAAGAAATAGCAGCCACTTTGGACTTTTGGGGATGCTATTTCTTTTTGTC
>JABUSX010000022.1 GCA_021442545.1 Eubacterium sp.
GGTTTCATCGGAAAGGTCCATATCGAAACAGTAAGAAGGCTTGGCTTTGTTGAAGTCGTTGCTCTTGCAGACAAGAACCAGGCCGCAGAGACTGCAGAATCCATGAATGTGCCTCATTCTTTTGAAGACTACAAAGAAATGATCGACACCATGGATCTGGATATGGTCCACATCTGCACACCGAACTTTACGCACTTTGAAATCGCCATGTATGCACTGGATCACGGCGTGAACGTAATCTGTGAAAAGCCCATGACCACTTCCGTGGAAGAAGCGAAGATCCTTGTCAAAAAGGCAGAAGAGACCGGTCTGGTCTGTGCGATCAACTTCCATAACCGGTTCTACCCGATGACGAATCATCTTATGAACATCGTAAAAGACGGCGAGCTCGGGGATGTGTTTTCGATCAGCGGCAGCTATACCCAGGACTGGCTTCTTTATCCCACCGATTACAGCTGGAGGCTTGTTTCGGCCGAATCCGGAAGCACAAGAGCCGTTGCCGACATCGGATCACACTGGATGGATCTTGCGGAATTTGTAAGCGGTCAGAAGATCACAGCGGTCTGCGCAGACTTCCAGTCCATTTATGAGACAAGAAAGAAACCCAACAAGACGGTTCTGGCTTTCTCAAAGGAAAGCTTCAGTGACGAGGATTATACCGACATCCCGATCGATACCGAAGACAACGCGCACATTCTTTTCAAATTCAGCGGCGGCGCCAAGGGAAGCACCTTCATCTCCCAGGTCATCGCAGGAAAATCCGTTTCCATAGATCTGCTTCTCGGCGGATACAAAAAATCGGCTGAGTGGAACAGTGCTGCCGTCAACAGTCTCTATATCGGGGAAAGAGACGATGCGATCCGCAACATTGAAAAGGGTCTGGGCACGGTCCACCCGAAAACCGCTCCCCTCATCGCCTACCCGTTCGGACACGCAGAAGGCTTCCCGGATGCCTTTAAACAGTGCTTCAAAGAGGTCTATACCAGTATTTCCGAACCGGACGGCGAATATCATTATGCGACCTTCCGGGACGGTCTCCGCGAGATGGTACTCTGCGAGAAAATCTTTGAGAGCAATAAGGAACAGCGGTGGATAGAAGTTCCTGAAGAAATCTGACAAACATTACAGCATAAACAGTCACTGCACATACGGTCACTGCACAGATGATCACTGTACAAAACAGAAACGGAGGAAAATAACATGTCAGAAACCAGAAAAAAGATCACGGATGAGATCATGATCGGACCGCTTAAGGCACAGAACCGGTTCTTTATCCAGGCCATGGAAACAAACATGGAGGATCCTACGGGAAATCCCTCGGAAAGGACCACACAGCGCTACATCGACCTTGCAGAAGGCGGCGCAGGCCTCATCTCCCTTGAAGCCATCTCCGTCACGCGTGAATCCCGCGCCAGAGATAACCAGCTCATGATCATGCCTCCGAACGAGAAGCCCCTTACGGAGTTTATGGATAAGGTTCATGCCGCAAACCCGAAGGCTATCGTCGTATTCCAGCTTACACACTCCGGCGAGATCTCAAATCCGGACTTTTCAAGAAGAGTAACGCCCAATCCGCTTCCCGGATACGGCGGAGATCTCCTTACCGAGGAAGACGTTGAAAGAATCATGGATTCCTACGTGACTGCAGCCAAGATCGCCTACAACGCAGGCGCAAACGGTCTTGATCTGAAGCTCTGCCACGGCTACCTCGGTTCACAGATGATCCGTCCCCATAACAGCAGAAAGTGGAAATACGGCGGAAGCTGGGAAAACAGAAGCCGTTTTGCCTTCGAACTCATGGAACGCATCCGCAAAGAGATCCCGGACAAGAATTTCATTCTCGGTTCAAAGATCTCTGCATGGGAAGGCTTCCCGGGCGGCTTCGGTACGGAAGG
>JABUSX010000166.1 GCA_021442545.1 Eubacterium sp.
CCGCATTTGTGAAGCGTCCGAGAAGATCGGTGATATGCAGAAGAATGCTGTCAAGCGGCACGCCGTACTTCCTGCTGAGTGCCATGGCACTCTCCTGCATCGCATTCTGCACGATGATCCGCACAACAGGCTGATCGATCGCTTCATATATATAGGTAAGTCCGAGCACATCACCAAGATAGGCACAGGTGGCATGTCCGAGATTGTGCACATAAAGCTTTCTCTTGATGTAGAAATCAAAGGGCTCAAAAGGCACCATGTTCCGGATTTCCGGAATCTCACCCTTAAAGGCCGCCTTATCTGTGGGCAGGAAACCGTAACGTTCCACACAGACGCGCATCGGATCCCCGTCCTTCATCTCATCTGTCTGCACCGGAACCATACGTCCGATCGACGCTTCCACAAGACCGACACGCTCGTCAAAAATCTTCTGTTCTTCTTCTGTCAGAAGATCCTTGATCATGCCTTCCATCACCTTGTTGGCATCCATCAGGTTTTCACATATGATGATATTCAGAGGCGCATCCGTCCTCTCCCAGCGTTTCCTGAGACCTGCCGCGATGTTGCCGACAATAAATTTCAGGATCCTTGCGCCGACAGCCGTGGCCATGACATCACAGGAGGCAATGGCTTCTGCAGCGGCTTCCTGGTCGTTGCCGTTTACGGCTGTCACGTTCTCGATCAGAACATCTTCATGCCCCTGCCCGGAAACGTAACGGACCGGGTAACAATGATTTTCCGCAAGTGCGTTTACAACCGGTTCCGCGACATCGATGAAGGTCACTTCATAACCGGACTGACTCAGCAAAGCTCCGATAAAGCCGCGGCCGATATTGCCGCCGCCATACATTACTGCTTTCATAATTGTTCGTATTTCTCCTTTTTTCAGTGTGTTCCGAAGCGGTCATAGAGAGCAAGAACTTCTTCTGCAGTACGAAGCCCGTCTGAAGCCCCCAGTTCGGAAAGAGAGGCAGCGGCGGAACAGGCACCCAGCTTCAGTGCTTCACCCATCGTACATCCGTTTTCTGCAGCCAGAAGAACACCGGCACAGAAGGCATCTCCGGCTCCGGTCGTTCCTTTGATATACTCTTCAGGAAGTTTCAGGCTCTTCTGTTCATAATAATTTCCTTCCGCATCCATGCCGCAGCCGATCTCCGGACAATGAATCACGGCCCAGGTGGAAACTCCCAGTTCAAACAGGGCCTGCAGAGCCTTCTTCATATTTTCCGGATGGAGAGTTCCGTCCTCATCCCTCAGCATGACGCCGGTCGTCTGCTGCGTTTCCAGCTCGTTGATGATACAGTAATCCGTATATTTCAGGGCCGGAGAAACCAGTCTGCGGAAACGTTCGCCGGTCTCGGATACGACATCGATCGATGTTTTCAGCCCCTGCTTCTGTGCGCGGTGAAGAAGGCGCGCCATCTTTGTTCCGTATTCCGGATCCTCCGCATCCAGATTCGGCAGCAGAAGAATATATCCGATATGGAAAATATCGACATCCAGATTTTCCCAGTCGATGTCGTCTTCCCCGTAATAGGCATTTGCTCCGGCATGAACAAAGAAGGTCCGTTCCTTTGTCTGATTGTTGCTCATAACGACCGTAAAAGATGTCTGCCCGGTACGTTTGACCATTCCCAGATCGATGTTCGGATATCCGGACAGTTCGGAAATGATCAGATCTCCTTCCGTATCATGTCCGGCAAATCCAGAAGCGACCAGACGAAGTGACGGATCCAGTTTGGCAAGATCGGTGATCGTATTGTTTACCGAACCTCCCGTTGTCCTCTGGATGCCTTCTGTAATATGCGTCAGTTCACTCTGTCTGGGCCAGGTTTCAATGGGATAGGTAATGTCAACGATCATGTTGCCGGCACAGCAGATCCCTTTTCGATTTC
>JABUSX010000320.1 GCA_021442545.1 Eubacterium sp.
GAATATAGGACAATTGTTGGAGTAAAATTTCAGTCAGTATACCGGGTTTCATAATACAGAATAATATGGCTGCCCGATATAGCGAATCCCGAGTGGTAAGATGAAAGGAGAATTCAATGAGTAAGAAACTTGTGGCAATGACAGTAATCGTATGTATGGTGGTATCTCTTACAGTCTGTGCAGGCAGCAGCGTGCCCGCAGCAGCGGAAAGTAATGCCCGGACCTCGGCAACGGAAGAGACTGAGACCGAAGCGGCAGCATTCCAGGAGGAAGATGCGGAGAATGAAAAATGGGATCAGTTGGCTGCTCTGGGGAAAGTCCAGACCAAGAACGGACTCCTCTTCGTCACCATTACCATGCCCGCAGAACTCGAAGGGGAAGATGTCACGCAGGAATCCCTGGATGAGAAAGCCGGAGACAACTTCCTCTCCGCTGTATTGAACGAAGACGGCTCGGTCACATACAAGATGACTAAGAAGCAGTATAAAGAGATGCTGAAGGAATTAGTAGAAGGACTGGATGAGTCTCTGCAGGGCCTGATCGACGAGAGCAGCTGCTCCTTTACCGATATCAAACGCAACGATGACTTTACCGAATTCGAGGTGACCATCAGCGGCGAGGAACTGAACCTGGTGGATGCTTTCTCGATGATGACGTTCTATATGACCGGTGGAGTGTATGGCGTCTTCACCGGGAAGACTCCGGAGGCGGTGATCGTGAATTTTTATAATGCGAAGGGGGAACTGGTGGATACGGCGGATTCTTCTAAGATGGAGTGATGCATTCACGCATAATAATGAGTGCGTTCTACAGGATAAGAGCGCGGATTGTATCCTTATCAGTTAGAGGATATAATGTATCTTAATTAGGGAATTGTCCGTGGAGAAGTATCTGGTTATGTTACATCCGGGTCTGTATGAGCAGGTTATTAATAATACTGTGGCGGAGGAACTATCCTCCGTCGCAGAGGCGCGCAAGGCGGTTGCTCCAATTGACGCGGCAGAGACATCTAAGGTTCTGTCTCAGTACCTTGCAGATGTGATTCAGAAGGGTCTGGATAATCTGTCCGATAAGAACAAGGATATTGCATCCCAGATTGATCTGGCGAATCAGGTGGTATCTCTCATACAAAAAATAACGCAGGAGGCTGACTTTGCTGAGCTGGAGGTAGACCAGCGGGCAGAGCAGCTTCTTGCTCTTTTGCGGGAGGCGGATCCGCGTCTTGCTGTCAGAAAAACCGCCTCAGATATGGATCGTCCCGAAACCTCCATTGCCCGGAGTTCCCTGTTCACGGGTGCGATCCATGAACCCCAGATGTACACGGAGTTAAAAAAGGAGATCGTCTCTGCGGACCGTATCGACATGCTGGTCTCCTTCATTAAATGGAGCGGCCTGCGCCTCATCATGGATGAGCTGCGGGAGTTCACCCAAAACGGCGGTGTACTGCGCGTCATTACGACTTCCTACATGGGCGCTACCGATGTGAAAGCTATTGAAGAACTGCGCCGTCTTCCCAACACGCGTATTAAGGTGAGCTATGACACGAGGCGTACCAGGCTTCATGCCAAGACATACGTTTTCTTCCGTGAAACCGGGTTCACCACAGCCTACGTGGGTTCTTCCAATCTCTCCAACGCGGCCATTTCCAGCGGCCTGGAGTGGAACGTGAAGGTCACCCGCAAGGATCTTCCGGAGACCATCGAAAAGATCACCGCAACCTTTGAAAGCTATTGGAACTCCGGCGAGTTTGAATACTATTCCGAGGATCAGAAAGAGCGCCTCGCGCGGGCGTTGAAGGCCGAGAAATACTTCGACAGCAACAACGCCGAAATGTATACAATGGACGTATCTCCGTACTCTTATCAGCAGGAGATCCTGGA
>JABUSX010000316.1 GCA_021442545.1 Eubacterium sp.
CCTGCGTATCCGCATCACGGGAAACGGCTTCCTCTACAACATGGTGCGGATCATCGCCGGAACGCTGCTGGACATCGGACGTCATCATATTCCGGCATCGGCCATGCAGGATATTCTTAACGCAAAAGACAGAAAAGCGGCCGGGCCGACAGCTCCCGCACACGGACTGACCCTGCTCCATATCTCATATCCCGAATGGGAAAATACGGAAGATCCGTACCTGATTCAAAACAGGATCTGAAAAATAAAACGCACAGAGCATCAGAAACGGCATCCGGAAAACCGGGTAAATGACTGTATAAAAGCGGAGTAAAGATACGATCCTGTAAATCCATATTCCGGATGCGGCAAAGACGGAAACAGATAAAAAAAGAGAGGAAAATACCTGTATTTCCTTGACAAGAAGTTTTGACTTTACTATGATATCAGAGTATGTCGGCCTGCACCTTTTTCATGCTATCCCAACATGAAAAGGGAAGATCGAGAAGGGATGACCCGGATCTGGGAGTCCCGGAAAGACAGGCAGTCCGATGTCGGAAAACCGGCACCACAGCCCGGTGCGGTGATCCTCTGCAGGGACGTCATCCGGACAATGGCGGAACAGCAGAACAGGCAGAGAGAACAGTGAGGGGGACAAGGCTTTGAGCCCCGGGGTTCTGATCTGCAGAGCCGGAAGCGATCCGGCGAAGACACAGAAACACGGAAAACAACAGTACTGATTAAGGAGAATACGGATCCATGAAAACATATATGGCAAATCCGGACAAGCTCGAGAAGAAATGGTATGTCGTCGATGCGTCCGGAGTCGTACTGGGCCGTCTTTCCTCTGAAGTGGCAAAGATCCTTCGCGGAAAGAACAAACCCGAATTTACGCCCAACGTTGATACAGGCGATTATGTGATCGTTGTTAATGCAGAACAGATCAAAGTTACCGGCAAAAAGCTGGATCAGAAGATCTACTATCATCATTCCGATTATGTCGGCGGCATGAAAGAGACAACACTGAAAGAGATGCTTCAGAGACATCCCGAGCGCGTTGTCCAGTATGCCGTTAAGGGCATGCTCCCGAAGGGACCTCTCGGAAGAGAGATGCTGAAGAAACTTCATGTGTACACCGGACCGGATCACCCGCATGCGGCGCAGAAACCGGAAACGATCGCATTCTAAGGGAGGAGAAAGACATTGGCAAACGCAAAATATTATGGTACCGGCAGAAGAAAAAAATCCATTGCCCGCGTCTATCTGGCTCCGGGTACCGGTAAGATCACAATCAATAAACGCGATATCGATGATTATTTCGGACTTGAAACCCTGAAGGTTATCGTTCGTCAGCCGCTCGTAGCGATTGACAGCGCAGATAAGTTCGATGTTTTCGTAAACGTCAAAGGCGGCGGCTTTACCGGTCAGGCCGGTGCGATCCGTCACGGCATCGCCCGCGCACTGGTCGAGGCAGATCCCGAGTTCCGTCCGAACCTCAAGCAGGAAGGCTACCTCACACGTGATCCGCGTATGAAAGAACGTAAGAAATACGGTCTCAAAAAAGCGAGAAGAGCACCGCAGTTCAGCAAACGTTAATCAGACGCTCGGAAAAATTTACAGGAACGAAAATGCTCCCCAAAATGTTTATTTTGGGGAGTTTTTCATGGAGACAAAACAGGAACTGCTGCAAGACCCGGAAACAGGCAGCAGGAGATGAACAGAACGTTTTTCAGAGGTACAAACATGGCATGGTATGACGAAGCTGTTTTCTATCATATATATCCGCTGGGCCTGACGGGAGCCCCGAAACAGAATCCGTACGGGGAGCCTGTGCATCGGCTGAATACGCTGCTTCCCTGGATCGGGCATATTCAGGAGCTCGGGTGCAGCGCCCTG
>JABUSX010000060.1 GCA_021442545.1 Eubacterium sp.
CTGAACATTCTGTTTAAAATCCTGGAGGAAGAAAAGCCGGACTATCTTGCCGTTGCCTTTGATGTGCATGCTCCGACCTTCCGTCATGAGCTTTTCAGTGAATATAAGGGGACCCGTCGTCCGATGCCTGATGAACTGCGGGAGCAGGTTCCGCTCATCCGGGAAGTTTTGTCGGCAATGGGCATCGCGCTTATCATGAAGGAAGGTTTCGAGGGTGATGACCTCCTCGGAACGATGGCTGTCCGGGCAGAAAAAGACGGCCTGGATGTTACGATCGTTTCAGGAGACCGGGATCTGCTTCAGCTTGCGTCGGAAAAAATTAAGATCCTGATTCCGAAGACAAAAGGCGGAAAGACCATAGAAGAGCAGTACCATGCCGAAGACGTAAAGGCAGAATACGGACTGACACCGCTCCAGATTATCGAACTGAAGGCTTTGATGGGGGATCAGTCAGACAACATTCCGGGATTGCCGGGAGTCGGACCGAAAACGGCCACAAAGATCCTGCAGATGTACGGGACGATCGAAGAGGCATACGAACATCTCGATGAAATAACACCGAAAAAAGCACAGACAGCCATGCGAGAGCATTGGGATAAGGCAGTGCTTTCCAGAAAACTGGCGGCCATCTGCACGGAAGTGCCGTTTGAGGCGGATCTGAAGACTATGCGTCCCGAAAACTTCTATACGCCGGAAGCCGTTCAGCTCTTCAAAAGGCTCGGGCTGCGCAGGCTGCTGTCGCAGGCGGATCTGCCTTCTGATACGGAAAAAAAGAGAACGATCCGCCAGATCACAGACCTTTCGGAAGCAGAAGCTTTTTTTGAAAAACTGGCAGGGTGCAGCGAAGTCGGAGCAGCCGTTCTTGCGGAAAAGCAGGATACCGGTCTGTCAAAGCTGACAGGGCTTTCTTTAGCTCTTTCTGCGGATGAAATCGTCTGGTTTTCGTGCAGTGGTTTTCTGACCCGTGGTTATCTGGAACAGAAACTGACATTTCTTTCCGGAAAAGGTGTCTGTCTTTGTACCTGGCGTCTGAAAGAGATCCTGCAGGCTTTTTCACTGCCGGATGTTTCCGGCTGGTTTGATACCCATCTTGCAGCCTATCTGCTCGATCCGCTCGGAAACGGTTATGCCTATGACGCGATCGCTTCAGGATACGGAACGGTGCCGGTGAGTTCGCCGGAAGAGATCTTTGGTACAGGGAAGCTGCCTCCGTTTTTTGAGCGTGAGGAAGAGCAGCTGGTGCGTTATGCCGGTGAAATTGCATTAAGTGCGGTGACGACACGGGCAGGTCTCGAAAAAGCACTTTTTGATGCGGGTATGGAAAGACTTTACCGCGAACTGGAAATGCCCCTTGTCCGTGTCATTTTTGAAATGGAAAAAGCGGGGATACGCATTCTTCCGGATGAACTGCAGGAATACGGGCAGTGCCTGCAGGAAGGCATCGAGACTATGGAAAACAGGATCTTTGAAGCGGCAGGAGAAAGATTTAATATCCAGTCTCCGAAACAGCTTGGTGTGATCCTTTTTGAAAAAATGAAGCTGCCCGGCGGAAAGAAAACAAAGACCGGCTATTCGACGGCGGCAGATGTTCTGGAAAAACTGGCTCCGGAAGTTCCTCTCGTAAAGGATATTCTCGAATACAGACAGCTGACCAGGCTGAAGTCTGCTTATGCGGACGGCCTTCCGGCCTATATTGCGGAAGATGGACGCATTCATTCCACCTTCCACCAGACCATTACGGCGACCGGACGGCTTTCCAGCGCAGACCCGAATCTCCAGAATATTCCGGTCCGCATGGAACTGGGACGAAAGATCCGCAAGGTCTTTGTTCCGGAGGAAGGATTTATCTTC
>JABUSX010000148.1 GCA_021442545.1 Eubacterium sp.
AATAAAAACATGATCCCCTTCGATCCGAGCACACCCGACAAGACGAGCGGTGTCCGTCTCGGCACACCGGCTGCAACGTCCCGCGGATTCAAGGAGCCGCAGATGGCAGAGCTGGCCGGATATATTGCGGATATCATGGAAGATTACGAAGGAAACCGCGCCCGCGTTCTGGCCGGTGTGGAACGTCTCTGCAAAGAGTTCCCGATCTATGAAGAAGCCGGGATGCAGTGGTAAAAAATACGATTAAACAGAAAGACACACGGATGACCGCGCCCGGATCAGGCAGAAGGCCGATGCCGGGCGCCGTTCGGTTAAGAAGAAATGTAAGAGGTTGATCTTATGGCACATATTCATGCGTTCCGGGCGTATCGCCCGGCAAAGGGAAACGAGTATACCGTGACGGCACTGCCGTATGATGTATATGATAAAACGGAAGCAAGGGCAGCCGTTCTGGAAGCACCGGATTCTTTTCTTTCCATAGACAGACCGGAAGCACATTTTCCGGAAGATGCAGATATGTATGCACCCGCTGTCTATGAGAAGGCCGCAGAGATCCTGCAAAGCTGGATCGGCAAGGGCGTCTTTGTTCAGGAAGAAAGCCCCTGTCTCTACATCTGGGAACTGACGATGGAAGGACGTGTTCAGACGGGACTCGTTTCCTGCATCGCCGCAGATGATTACCGGAACGGCATTATCAAGAAACACGAAAACACACGCGAAGAAAAAGAACGCGACCGTGTCCGCCATATCGAGGCCTGCGGCGCACAGACGGGACCGGTTCTGCTGGGCTATCACAGCCGGAAGGAAATGCAGGAGCTTCTGCGCAGATTCAGCGCCGGAATGCCTCTGTACGATTTCACGGACCGCAGCGGGATCGCTCACCGGATCTGGGCCGTATCTGCGGAGGAAGACATCCGCGCCCTGACCGAAGCGGCGGGAAATATTGACGCTCTGTACATTGCAGACGGACACCACCGCGCATCGGCTGCCTGCACGATCGCCGCAAAGCAGGCTGCAGACGGACCGGAAGCGGAAAGCCAGTACTTCCTCGGGGTCATGTTCCCGGATGATGAACTGTATATTCTGGCTTACAACCGCATCCTGAAAGGGCTGAACGGTCATACACCGCAGGAGATCCTGGAAGAGATACAGAAGGTTTTCCTTCTGGAGGGACCGCAGGCGGAACCCTTTGCACCCGAAAAGAAAGGTGAGATCGCCATGTTCCTGGACGGAGGCTGGTATCTGCTTACCATAAAGAAAGAGCTCTCCGGAGACGATCCGGTCTCTTCTCTGGACGTGGAATATCTGCAGAAGAGTCTTCTGGAGCCGGTCTTCGGCATTCTGAAACCGGGCAGCGATCCCGGAATCGTCTATGTGGGCGGCGACCATTCGGCGCAGCAGCTGGAAGCACGCTGCCGCAAAGAGGGCGGAGCGGCCTTTATGCTGTATCCGACGGCTATGCAGGAACTGATGGCCGTGGCGGATAACGGAATGCTGATGCCTCCGAAGTCCACCTGGTTTGAACCCAAGCTGCGGACAGGGCTGCTGATCCATATGATCTGATCCTGCGGACGGGAAAGCCGCACGGAACAGGCGGCGCGGAGCAGAACTTCATTCGTACAGACCGATTTTGAAAAAGGCATGAGCCGGGATGCGGAATCCTGCTCATGCTTTTTTTTGTGATGAGACCGACGTGCGGCCGGCGCGACTGCGGCATGAAAACATAAAAAAAGAAGCACCGACCCCGGTCTTCCAAACGGAAACCAAAACCAGTACTCCAGTGCGCCCTCAGGGACTCGAACCCTGGACAAATAGATTAAGAGTCTACTGCTCTACCAAC
>JABUSX010000333.1 GCA_021442545.1 Eubacterium sp.
CTGCGGATCAGATTGCAGTAAACGATCACTGCATAATCCGGCCGTCTTCCGGTTTTGCCGCCGGGTGAATAGGCATCCGTGCTGCGGTGATGTTTCGAGACCGTGTAATGATTCACCATCGAATCCATATTTCCGGCACTGACCAGAAAACCCAGTCTGGGCCGGCCGAAGATGGTTATACTCTCTTCGTCTCTCCAGTCCGGCTGTGAAAGAATCGCAACTTTATAGCCATGGGATTCCAGAACACGGCCGATGATCGCCGGTCCGAAAGAAGAATGATCGACGTAGGCATCGCCGATCACAAATACAAAATCGGGCTGCTGCCAGCCCCTTTCTTTCATTTCCTCTGCTGTTGCAGGCAAAAACTGATTCATGTATTTATTATAATCCTGTATACCTGTTTCTGCGCGCGTTCCTGTCTGTTCCGCCCGACGATGTTCATTCTGCGAAAGCTGCTTCCGGATCCGGTTTTATCTCTGCTGTCCACATTCTTACCTGTTTCGTCCGCCGCTTTTCATTCTGCGAAATCCGCTTCCATATCTGTTCCGCCCATTGCTTTTTTCTGCGAAATCCGCTTCTATATCTGTTTTGTCTGCTGCTCTTCATCCTGTAAAAACAGTCTCAGTTTTTATCCTCATCCTTCTCACTGCACTTTTTCTTCATCGCACAGTGTTCGCAGCCGCAGCCGCAGGAAGTCTTTCCCTGCTTATGGTTTCTGATCATCCGGACAATGATCAGGATGACGACAAGGATCAGGATCAGCAGAACCACGATTGTTCCTATATTATCCGCAAACCAGTTCATCTGTCATCCCCTTTCTTTGTCCTGTCCGGACGAACGATCATATAGATCAGGAATCCGCACACGACTGCCGCAGCTATGCAGGAGACCACATCCGCCGCACCGTTCATCTGCCCGGTAAACAGGCGTCCGAACTGGTTTATGATCAGAGAAACGGCGTAGGCCAGACCACACTGGTAGGCAATTGCAAAAACCGTCCACCGGATATCGTTCATTTCCTGACGGATCGCACCCATCGCCGCAAAACAGGGAGCGCAGAGCAGGTTGAAGATCAGGAAGGAATAGCCGGATATCGGCGTAAAATGTTCCGCCAGGGCCGGATACAGTGCTCCGCTTCCCGAACCGAACAGGATGCTCAGCGTACCGACGATGTTTTCCTTTGCCACCAGTCCCGTGATCGCCGCCACGGCCGCCTGCCAGTTTCCCCATCCGAGCGGCGCAAAGAGAGGCGCGATCACTCCGCCGATCGCAGCAAGGATGGAATGGTCCAGTTCGTTCTTTGCAAGCATGCGGAAGCTTCCGTTTACGACGCCGAAATAGGTGATAAACCAGATCAGGATCGAGGAAATCAGGATGACCGTTCCCGCTTTTTTGATAAATTCCCAGACGCGGTCCCACATGGAACGGAGGATGTTTTTAATGCCCGGCCAGTGATAGGGCGGCAGCTCCATGACAAAGGGCGTCTGTTTTGACGAGAACAGTTTTGTTTTCTTTAAAATAATACCGGAGAAAATGATCGCGGCCGCCCCGATAAAATATGCCGATACGGCTGCCAGCGGGCTCCCTCCGAGAAGAGCGCCTGCGATCATGGAGATCATCGGCATTTTTGCGCTGCAGGGAATAAAGGTCGTCGTGATCACCGTCATGCGCCGGCTCTGTTCGTTTTCGATCGTGCGGGAAGCCATGATGCCGGATACGCCGCAGCCCGTTCCGACCAGAATGGGAATGAAAGATTTGCCGGAAAGGCCGAATCTGCAGAAGAGCCTGTCCAGCACGAAGGCGATCCGCGACATATACCCGCACCCTTCCAGGAA
>JABUSX010000093.1 GCA_021442545.1 Eubacterium sp.
AAAATTGCTCAAAAAGCGGAAATTGCCATGGATCATGGTCAGTCTCTCGTCGGCTGCGGCGCGCGCTATCGCCTCGATGTCCTTGTCGATATGTGCCTTTTTTTCTTCCGGGATCTTCAGTTCTTCCAGAACTTTTTCATCCCGCTCGAAGATCTTAACGGCATACCATCTCTGCTGGTCTTCCGGAAGATCGTGAACAGCCGCTTCCTCGATATGTGCAAGAGCATGTTCCACCGGCCCGGAAAACATATGCATCGGAACCATGTTTCTGTTTTTTGCCGCTTCGATGGCAGCTTCCGCCGCCTCGGTGATGCCCGTTCCCTTCAATGCGGATATTTCGACGATCTCGCAGCGGAGTTTCTGCATGAGCAGCCGGATATCGATCCGGTCTCCGTTTTTTCTCACGATATCCATCATGTTGATCGCCACGACAACGGGAATCCCCAGCTCGGTCAGCTGGGTCGTCAGATAAAGGTTTCGCTCCAGATTCGTGCCGTCGACCAGATTCAGGATCACATCCGGCTTTTCGTTGATCAGATAATTCCGTGCAACCACTTCCTCCGGCGTATACGGAGAAAGAGAATAGATCCCCGGCAGATCCGTAATGATGACATCCGGATCCGTTTTCAGGTGTCCTTCCTTCTTTTCAACCGTAACCCCCGGCCAGTTTCCGACAAACTGATTCGAGCCGGTCAGCATATTAAAAAGCGTTGTCTTGCCGCTGTTGGGATTTCCGGCAAGCGCGATCGTGATCTTCAAATTAATGTCTCCGTATAAAAGTATTAGTTAGCCGCGGGTAACCGCCGGGCAAAAAAACCGGCAGGCTTCTTTTTCCGAAAACGCCCGCCGTGCATGGCCGGCTGCATGCGGTTTCAGCAATGCAGCTACTCGACCTCGACCATCTCCGCGTCGACCTTCCTCAGAAACAGCTCATATCCACGCACAGTCAGCTGCATGGGATCCCCCAGCGGTGCGACCTTACGCACATAGATCTCTGTTCCCTTTGTCAGTCCCATATCCATGATGCGGCGCCGGATGGCTCTTTCTCCGCGTATTTTCGAGATCCTTGCCGAATGGCCGACACGGACATCGCCCAGTGTTTTCGGCTTTTTCGGTTCTTCTCTTCCTCTTTCTTCCATACCGTCTTTCTCCCGGTTACCCTAAGTTAACTTCATTATAGTTATCCATGGGTAACCTGTCAAGAGATTGACAATCAAAATCTATTCCCCGTCCTGTTGTTTTACGGAATACTTTTTCAGAAGTTCAAACGTTGAGTCGCTTATGACATGTTCGATCTTGCAGGCATCGGCGGCGGCCGTTTCTTCGTCGACACCGATATGCATCAGCAGCGCGGCTATTGTGGTATGCCGTTCATAGATCTTTCCGGCGATTTCACGCCCTGTTTCGGTGAGCGTGATGAATCCGTCGCGGTCGACTACGATATAGTCCTGCTCTTTCAGCTTCGCAAGGGCCCGGCTGACAGCAGGTTTGGAATGTTCCATTTTTTCCGCCACATCGATGGCTCTGACATCCTGTTTTGTTTTCAGAAGGACCAGAATGGTTTCCAGATACATTTCACCGGATTCTTTCATCGGCATGTGAGCTCCTTTCACATCCTTTTCAAAATATAAGGGCAAAAGCACAAAGCATGAAAAATCCTGAATGTTCTGCAGATCGAAAGCTTCTGACCTTTAACAATATCTGATTATAAAGCGAAACCGGAAAGCGTTCAAGCCGGTACAGCGCCCGCGCTTTCATGCGATCATTTCCGCCGCTGTGCAAAACCCGGCTTTCATGCAGCTGCTTTCTGCCGCGGTGCAGAGCCCG
>JABUSX010000300.1 GCA_021442545.1 Eubacterium sp.
GTGATCGCGGATGTTTCCGGAAAGGGAATTCCGGCAGCCCTCTTCATGATGAAGGCAAAGGCTGTTATCAAGAGCGCGGCCGAAGAAGGCCTGCATGTCGAAGAAATTCTGTACCGTGCGAATAATACGCTGAGTGAGGGCAATAAAGCCGATATGTTTGTGACCTGCTGGATCGGAAAGATCGATCTCGA
This sequence comes from Eubacterium sp., assembly GCA_021442545.1. Lineage (GTDB taxonomy): Bacteria > Bacillota > Clostridia > Lachnospirales > Lachnospiraceae > Bilifractor. The sequence goes on from JABUSX010000300.1 coordinate 192, forward strand.
TACGGGTCATCTGGAATGCACGTCTGCGGGACACAATCCGGCACTTCTGGCAGGGAAGGATCAGGAGTTCAGTTACCAGAAGATCAAGGTCGGGTTCGTCCTCGGCGGCATGGAAGAGATGATATACAAACGTACGGAATACGATATGCAGCCGGGAGACACAATCTTCCTCTACACAGATGGTGTGACCGAAGCACATAACAAGGATGAAAAACTGTTCGGAGACGACCGTCTTCTGGAAGTGATCAACCGGTATCAGGATGAAAAACCGGAAGGAATCTGTGAAGGGGTTCTGAAGGAGCTCGGAGAATATATCGGTGAGGCCGACCAGTTTGATGACATCACGATGGTCTGCTTCCGGTATCACCCTCCGAAAGAGGAAGCAGAAGGCTCAGAAACGGAAAAGCAGGACTGAGCAGATTCAGACGATCGGAAAGTCCGGATCAGAAAAATCCGGAAAATGCAGAATAAGTTAGCACTCACCATTGACGAGTGCTAACAGTTGTGGTATAGTATCGGTAAAGCCGGTAGAAATTTGATATTCAGAAAGGATCCTGCCGGAAACAGGGTCCTTTTTTCATAAAACAATTCGACGTTTGTGTGAAAACAGACTGCGGGATTCCCGGGTGCAGAACAGGAATCGTATGAAAACGGGTTTTCGGACAGGCGTCCTGTATGAATAAAGAATCGATACGGACATCACAGACAGAGATGAGGTGAGCGAGTATGAACATCAGCAAATTTACACAAAAATCAATCGAAGCGGTACAGGGGCTTGAAAAAACAGCATATGAATACGGAAATCAGGAACTGGAGCAGGAGCATCTTCTTTACAATCTGCTGAAGCAGGAAAACAGTCTGATCAGTCAGATGGTCGAAAAGATGGGTATTTCACCGGAGGTTTTTCTTTCTCAGGTGGAACAGGCGCTGCAGGCAAGGGTCAAGGTCCAGGGGGGCCAGCCTTATGTCGGGCGTTTCCTGAACAAGGCACTGACAATGGCGGAAGACGAAGCGAAGGCGATGGGAGATGACTACGTGTCGGTCGAGCATCTGTTCCTTGCCATGATGAAATATCCGAATCCGGCGGTCAAGAAGATCTTTCAGAACGATCAGATCACCAGAGAGGGCTTTCTCAAGGCACTTGCCGAGGTCAGGGGAAGTCAGCGCGTGACGACGGATAATCCCGAAGGAACCTACGACAGTCTGAAAAAATACGGACAGGATCTTGTGGAAAAGGCAAGAAGCCGGAAACTGGATCCCGTCATCGGGCGTGACGCGGAGATCCGGAACGTGATCCGCATCCTTTCCAGAAAAACGAAGAACAATCCGGTTCTGATCGGTGAACCGGGCGTCGGTAAAACGGCGGTCGTCGAAGGACTTGCACAGCGTATCGTCAAAGGTGACGTGCCGGACAGCCTGAAAGAGAAGACGATCTTTTCACTGGACATGGGTGCGCTTGTGGCCGGTGCGAAATACAGGGGTGAATTCGAGGAACGTCTGAAGGCCGTGCTTGAGGAAGTGCGGAACAGCAACGGACGGATCATCCTCTTCATCGACGAGCTGCATCTGATCGTGGGAGCCGGAAAAACAGACGGCGCGATGGATGCCGGCAACATGCTGAAGCCTATGCTTGC
>JABUSX010000220.1 GCA_021442545.1 Eubacterium sp.
AAGGTCATAAGGGTCAGAAGGCTCGTTCAGGAGCTCCTCGTCCCGGATTTGAAGGCGGACAGATGCCTTTGTACCGCCGTCTTCCGAAGCGCGGCTTCACATGCCGTAACTCCAAACAGATCGTTGCAATCAATGTCTCCGATCTGGATCGTTTTGAGGATGGTGCAGAGGTTAATATCGCTGCCCTTGTCGAAAGCGGAATCATTTCAAATCCGCGTGACGGCGTCAAGATTCTCGGTAACGGTGAAATCACGAAAAAACTGAATATCAAGGTTACGGCTGTGAGTGCTTCTGCAAAAGAAAAAATTGAAGCAGCCGGAGGAACGATCGAGGTGATCTGATGATTCAAACTGTGCGTGATGCGCTTCGGATCAAAGAGATCAGGCGCAGACTGCTGTATGTGTTATTAATGTTATTTGTGATCCGTATGACATCACAGATACCTGTGCCGGGCGTTGATACAACGTTTTTCGCAAGTTTTTTTGAAAATAACGCGAACGACGCATTGAATGTCCTGAATGCCTTTACAGGCGGCGGTTTCTCGAATTTCTCTATTCTTGCGCTTTCTATCACACCGTATATTACGGCATCGATTATTGTACAGCTGCTCACGATTGCGTTTCCGAAGCTTGAGGAAATGCAGCGTGAAGGCGAAGAAGGCCGTAAGAAAATGAACCGCATTACACGGTATCTGACGATGGGTCTGTCTGTTTTCGAATCTGTTGCCATGTGCATCGGATTCGGAAATCAGCTCATTCTGGACATGAATTTCCTGAATGTACTCGTTGTTGTTGCTTCACTGACCGCCGGCAGCTGCCTGCTGATGTGGATTGGTGAACAGATCAATATTAAGGGTGTCGGCAATGGTATTTCGATCGTGCTTCTGATCAACATCCTGTCCCGCGTACCTTTGGATATGGTTACTTTGTATGAGAACTTCGTACAGGGCAAGACAATTGCAAAGGCAACGGTTGCGTGGATTGTGATCATAGCGGTTATCCTGGTTGTCGTTCTTCTTACATTGATCCTGAACGGAGCAGAACGTCGTATCCCGGTGCAGTACTCACAGAAAATGGTCGGCAGAAGACTGGTCGGAGGAAATTCTTCGAATATTCCGATTAAGGTCAATACGGCCGGTGTTATCCCGATTATCTTTGCATCGTCGATTATGTCGTTCCCGGCCATCATTCTGGCCCTGATAGGCGTTACACCGACCGGTGCCGGAGCCTGGTTTATTAATATGCTGAGCTCCAATAACTGGTTTAATCCGTCTAACTGGTCCTACACGATCGGTCTGATCCTGTATATTCTTCTGGTTGTGTTCTTTGCTTATTTCTACACATCGATCACGTTCAACCCGATGGTGGTTGCAGATAATATGAAAAAGCAGGGCGGTTTTGTTCCGGGTATCCGACCCGGCAAACCGACGGAAGAATATCTCAACAGAGTGTTGAAGTATATCATCTTCATCGGTGCAGTTGGCCTTATAATTGTCTGCGTCATACCGTATTTCTTTAACGGTATGTTTAAGGCAAACGTTTCGTTCGGCGGTACCTCTCTGATCATTATTGTTTCCGTTATTCTTGAAACAATGAAGCAGATCGAGTCGATGATGCTTGTCAGAAACTACAAAGGTTTCCTGAAAGATTAATTACTTTATATTTTACTAAAGGCTGCGGGTCTTCTGCAGCCTTTATGCCTTGATGAACCCGCAGTTATGTTTTCATGTACTATTGATCCGTTTATTTAATACAAGTTATTGATATCTGCAGATATCAGATCAGAAAGGATAATATGATATGAAGATCATTATGC
>JABUSX010000161.1 GCA_021442545.1 Eubacterium sp.
GATGAAATGAGCCGCCGGATCACCCAGATGGAGATCGAGGAAACGGCTCTGAAGAAAGAGACCGACAACCTCAGCCGTGAAAGACTGGAGGATCTCCAGAAAGAACTGGCCGAGCTGCGTGAGACCTTCAGTGCGCAGAAGGCGCGCTGGGAAAACGAAAAATCGGCGCTGGCATCCCTGTCCGGTCTTCGTGAGCAGATCGAGGATATCAACAAGCAGATCGATATGGCCAAACAGAAATACGATCTGGAAAAGGCGGCCGAACTGCAGTACGGCGAGCTGCCGAAGCTGCAGAAGGAGCTTGAGGAAAAAGAGCAGCTGGTCAAAAACAAAGACCTTCTGCTTGTGCATGAAAGCGTAACGGAAGAAGAGATCGCGAAGATCATCTCCAGATGGACGGGGATCCCGATCTCCAAACTGACCGAAGGGGAACGCGAGAAGATCCTGCATCTCGGCGACGAACTTCATAAACGCGTGGTCGGGCAGGATGAGGCCGTGGAAAAAGTGGCGGATGCGATCATCCGTTCGAAGGCGGGCATCAAAGACCCCGCGAAGCCGATCGGCTCCTTCCTCTTCCTCGGACCGACAGGTGTCGGCAAGACGGAACTGGCCAAGACGCTTTCCGAAAAGCTCTTCGACGACGAGGCGAATATGACGCGTATCGACATGAGTGAATACATGGAAAAATTCTCCGTGTCGCGTCTGATCGGAGCGCCGCCCGGATACGTGGGCTATGAAGAAGGCGGCCAGCTGACCGAAGCCGTCAGGCGGAAACCTTACTGCGTCGTGCTCTTCGACGAGATCGAAAAGGCACATCCGGATGTCTTCAACATCCTGCTTCAGGTGCTGGATGACGGCCGGATCACGGATTCGCAGGGACGTACGGTGGACTTCAAAAATACGATCCTGATCATGACCTCGAACCTCGGTTCGCAGTATCTGCTGGATGGTATTTCGGATGACGGTACGATCACGGCGGAAGCATCGGCAGCGGTTGATATGGACCTGCGGGCGCATTTCCGTCCGGAGTTCCTGAACCGTCTGGATGAGATCATCATGTTCAAACCGTTGACGAAGGACAACCTGACCCATATTATTGATCTGCAGATCGCAGACCTGAACAAACGTCTTGCGGACAGACAGCTGAAGATCGAAGTATCGGAAAAGGCACGTCAGTCGATCATCGAAGGCGGTTACGATCCGGTCTACGGTGCACGGCCGCTGAAACGGTACATGCAGAAGCATGTGGAGACGCTTTCCGCGAAACGGATCCTGGAAGGCGATGTGCATGAAGGAGACACCATCCTGATCGATGTCGGCGAAAACGGAGAACTTACGGCAGTCGTGAAGGAATAAGTTTCCGAAGAAAAAACGGATCGTAAGATCACACAGCGGCGTGCAGAAAAGAATGGAAAGCTTCATGCGGATCGTGAAGAGAACTGCAGACGAGGAGATAATTGAAAATCGTACACAGATCGTGAAGCGGTTTGTGAAGGACGGAGAAGCAGTATGGAAAAGGAAGGCTGCATGTATCAGGATTTTGCCCGGGTCTACGACACGTTCATGGAGGACGTGCCGTATGACCTCTGGTGTGAGGATATCACGAAAACGCTGAAAGCACACGGCATTTCGGACGGGCTCGTCTGCGAACTGGGCTGCGGCACCGGAAACCTGACCATGCGTCTGGCTGCGGCCGGTTATGACATGATCGGAATCGATCTGTCAGCGGAAATGCTGGCCGCGGCGGAAGAAAAACAGCGCGTGGACTGTGAAGACGGTGAGGAGACGGAGAATCCGGAGCTGCGGCTGGAA
>JABUSX010000191.1 GCA_021442545.1 Eubacterium sp.
GCCTGCAGCTTCAGATGCGGATATTCCCTTTTCACTTCCTCCAGAAGCAGCTTGTCGAATACGATCTCACCGCAGTTGTCCGTCACAAGGAGCAGATTTCCGGCTTTCTGAAGCTGTTCTCTGAGTTCAGACACCTTTTCCGGATCAACAGGCATTTCCGAAGAAGCAGCCATCGTATCCCGGATCATCTCTTCGGTGACTCCCTGCGGAACCGAAAAATCGATAATGTTGCCGCAGAGACTGTAACGGATCGCACGAAGCAGCGGATCCTCTGCTTTCCGGATCTCGCTTCGGATCTCCGGAACAAGCCCCATCATTTTCTTATTGAAGTAAGATTTGATTCCGGAAAAATCCTTCCCGTCGCCGATAACGGCATCTCTTTTATGATGCAGTTTCCGGGAAAGATCCGGTGCCGAATTCTGCGGCACAACTTTTCCGAGCGTCCCGCAGACCCAGGTTGCATACTCCATCTTTTTCTTTTCGGGGACATCATCCGGAAGATCCCGAAGTGCTGTCCGCGAAAGACAGCCGAGACAGTCCGCAACAATACGTTCTTCTTCTTTTTTCTTAAACCAGGTCGTATCCTTCATGTTTCTTCTCATCTGTCTGCAGAAGAGCTCTTCCGTATTTTCCGGCAGAGAATTTCTGCTGTGTCTGTACCGCTGTCAGCGGACCGTTTCTGCATATATGTACTGCCTGTCCGTGAAAGTCTGTTTTTCACGCAGCAGCTTCATTTTTTCATCGCACAATTCCGAAGAAATCTCTTTACGGATTTTCATCCGAAAGCAGTTCATCCAGCGTTTTCCCGTAAGAAGGAAGAAATTCCGTCAGAAAATCCCTTACTTCCGGATAATTTTCCGCTTCTTCTTCCAGTTTTTTCTTTATGGACTCCGCCGCCTTTCGAAATTCCGTATTCCCTGCCGCCTCTTCTTCCAGGCACTTGATCAGAGCCGCTATCTTATCCGCCGCTTTGACAAGCCGGCGCATATAGGCTTCCTCATCGCCCTCGCTGCTGCGGAATATCTTTTCAAATTCGGGGCGCAGATCCCCGGGAAGCTGCATCAGCAGGCTGTCTTCAGCCCGTTCCTCCACTTCTTTATAGGCGTGGCTGATCCGCCGGTTGGCATACTTCACCGGAGTGGGCATGTCCCCCGTGATAATTTCTGATGCATCATGATACAGAGAGATCAGCGCCGCCTTTTCCGCATTGAGCTTTCTTTCATAACGGATATTGCCGATCACGCAAAGCGCGTGCGCAATCATGGCAACATCCGTTGCATGCTCACTGAGATTTTCCGGGCGGGAGCTGCGCATCAGAGCCCATCTCTCTATATATTTCATGCGCGACACAGTCGCAAAAAAATGGGAATCTGCCGCCATGTTTACACCGCGGCCAGAGCCTGTTCCAGATCCTCGATGATGTCATCCGGATGTTCGATGCCGCAGGAGAAACGGATCAGATCCGGTCCGATTCCGGCCGCAAGCAGCTCTTCATCACTCAGCTGACGATGTGTTGCGGAAGCGGGATGCAGAACGCAGGTATGCGCGTCTGCCACGTGGGTCGCAATGATCGCCAGTTTCAGGTTCTTCATGAAGACTTCCGCCGCCTCTCTGCCGCCTTTGACGCCAAAGGTGACCACGCCGCAGGTTCCTTTCGGCATATATTTCTGTGCCAGCCCGTAATATTTGTCTCCTTCAAGACCGGGATACGTGACCCAGGCAACCTTTTCATGCTGTTTCAGATATTCCGCGACCCGCTTCCCGTTTTCGCAATGCTGGCGCATACGGACGGCAAGGGATTCCAGCCCGAG